>NZ_JBEOVY010000134.1:0-18810 GCF_040295745.1 Saccharopolyspora sp. NPDC002686 | reverse complement strand
GGATGAAGCAGCATGTGAGACATGGAAAAAAGTTCGTGCGGTGGCAAGCGTGGTCCTGCACTGATCGGCATGCTGCGTACGACATGGAATCCCGCAACCCGAGTTCCGCAGCGCGGAACGAGTGCGTTGCCGGGCCTTCGACGTGTCCTGGGCTGACTCCGGCGTCAGCAGCAGTGTTCGCCGCGCCAGGCTTCTCGGCCCTCCTTGACCGCCACCACTGCAATCACCAGGGCTGCGATCGGATCCGCCCAGTACCAGCCGAAAAGGGTGTTCAGCAGGAGGCCGATCAGCAGGACCCCGGAGAGGTAGGTGCACAGGAGGGTTTGCTTCGAGTCGGCCACTGCGCTGTGCGAGCCGAGCTCGCGGCCCGCGCGTCGTTGGGCGTATGACAGCGCCGGCATGATCGCGAGGCTCAGCGCGGCCAGGACGATTCCCGCTGTCGAGTGCTCGGCTTCCGCTCCGCCGAGCAGCGCGCGCACCGACTCGACGGTGACGTAGGCCGCCAGCGCGAAGAACGACAGGCCGATGATCTTCAGCGCCACCCGCTCGCGCGCTTCCGGGTCCGAGCCGCTGAACTGCCACGCCACCGCCGCTGCCGAGGCGACCTCGATGGTCGAATCCAGGCCGAAGCCGATCAGGGCCGTGGAGGACGCGGCTCTGCCCGCTGCGATCGCCACGATCGCCTCGATGACGTTGTAGGTGATCGTCGCCGCGACGAACCAGCGGATCCGCCGGGTCAGCACCGCCCGGCGGGCGTCGCTCAACCCGACGCCTACCGGGGCCGAGCAGCCGTCCGCGCAACCGTCACTCACCGGACAACTCCGCGCCGTAGTTCGGGCACAGGGCCACGGCTCGACCGGTCGCGGCCAGCAGCGCCTCGGCCGAGGCCAGCAGATCGAGCAGCTCCGGACGGGCGAGCGAGTAGTACACCTGCCGGCCTTCGGGGCGGCCGGTCACGAGGGCGCAGTCCCGCAAGCACGCCACGTGCGCCGACACCGTGGACTGCGCCAGCCCCAGCTCGCTCACCAGGTCGGCCACGCGGGCCTCGCCGTCCGCCAGGCGCCGGACGATCGCCAGCCGCGTGCCGTCCGAGAGGCTGCGGAACAGCGACACCGCCGCGTCCAGCCCTTCGGCCGAACAATTCATCGTCATGTGGCGATGATAGCGCCGAGGGGCGATGGATCGTGGTTTGACCTTCGAGTTGGTCGAAGGTCGAGAATCGCTTTCGTGGACGACGAGTTGTTGAGCATCGGTTCCTTCGCCCGGGAGGTCGGGCTGACGCCGAGCGCGCTGCGGTTCTACGGCGACTGCGACGTGCTGGTACCCGCGCACGTCGACGCCGCGACCGGCTACCGCTTCTACTCCCCCGACCAGGTCGCGCGCGCTGTGCTGCTGCGCCGGCTGCGGGCGGCCGGAGTGCCGTTGCCCGAGGTCGGCGCGGTGCTCGACGGAACCGCCGAGCAGGCCCGCGCCGTGCTGGCGGCCCACGCCCAGCAGGCGCAGGAGGTGGCGGAGGCCGCGCAGGCGGCGATCGAGGCGATCTTGGATTCGCTCCCCGGCGGCGCGCGGCGGACGTTGGCGCGCGTGGGTGGGGCGGAGCTTGCCAGTGCTGTGCGCCAGGTTTCGCCGTCGGTCGGCGATGGCGCCGCGCGGGCGGAGTTCCCCGTGCTGGGGTGCATCCTCGTCGAACTGGACGACCAGGAGGTGCGGCTGGTCGCGACGGACCGCTACCGCCTGGCGGTGCGGACGCTGCGGGCCCGCGTCGAGGGTCCCGCGGCTCGTCTGGTGGTCGACGCCGCCGCGCTCGGCGACGTCGCTTCCTGGGCGTTGCCGTTCGACGAGGTCGGCATCGAGGTCGACGAGCGCGGAGCTCGGGTGCGCGGCGGAGGCCGGGCGCAGAACCTGCCGACGTCGGACGAGGGCTTCCCCGACTACCGGCTGATCCTGGACGACCTGCCGAGCCCGCGGAACCGGCTCATCACCGATCGCAACGCCCTGCGAGCAGCGCTGCTCCACTCCCCCGGTCCGGCCGTCCTGCGCACCGAAGACCAGCAACTCGCGATCTCGGGCGGGACCTTCCAGCCCGCTGTCCACACTGGACCGCCGCTGCGCATCGCGTTCGACCCGGCGGTCCTCGTCCCGGCGCTGGAGGCCGGGGTGGGACCCGACGTGCTGCTGGAGATCTCCGCGCCGGACAAGCCGGTCGTCGTCCGCTCCGCCGACCAGGGCAGCTTCACCACGCTGGTCATGCCCGTGCACACCGAAGGAACGAGGACAACACCGTGAACCCCGACAACCCCGTCGTGCAGCTGTGCTCGCAAGGCATGCAGGCCGAGGCCGAAGGCCGCGCCGACGACGCGCGCGAGCACTTCCAGCAGGCCTGGGACCGGGCCGCCGACGACTACGAAGCCAGCATCGCCGCCCACTACCTGGCCCGGCACCAACCGAACCCCGAGCAGGCGCTGCGCTGGAACCGGGAAAGCTTGGAGCGCGCCGAACGGGTCGGCGACGAGCGGGTCACCGGGTTCTTCGCCTCGCTGCACCTGAACCTGGCGAAGTCGTACCAGGACTTGGACCAGCCGGACCGGGCGCACGAGCACTTCGCCTCGGCCGCCGAGCACGTCGACGACGTCCCGCCGGGGCAGTACGCGGACTGGACCCGGTACGCCATCGCCGAAGGGCTGCGCCCGACCAACCCCGCCGACGAGCTGCTGGACGAGCTGATCGCGAAGTTCTGCGAGCGGCAGAACCTGAAAGCGCTCGCCATCGTCCTGCCCGCGCGGCTGGGCGACCTCGGCACCGACGACGACCGCATGCGCCTGCGCACCGCCCTGCACATGCTGCACGCGTCCCGCAGCCTGCCCGACACCGAACAGGACTCCCTCAGCCGGGCGATCACCGCGCTGACCGCCTGACGCTCCAAGCGGGCTCAGTCGCCGCGCTCGCCCCGGCCGGAGCCCCGCGCGCGCTCCCACTTCGGCCGTTCCGGCGCTCCGGGGACGGGCGCGCCGGGCGACCGCTCGCCGGGCGACCGCTCGCCGGGGTTCGGCGACGGCAGGCGCAGCAGGTCGGGGTCCTCGGTGCGGTCCTCGAACAACCGCTCGTGCGCCACGATGTTGGTCGGCAGGCGGACCAGGGCCACCGTGCCTTCGCCCTCCGCCTCGCGCAGCTCCACCCTGATGCCGCGCCGGGAGGCCAGCACCGCCACCACGAACAGGCCGAGCCGGGAGTCGCCGCGCAGCGTGATGTCCTCGAACTTCGGCTTGCTGGCCAGCAGCACGTTCGCCTCGTCGCGCTCGGCCGGGCGCATGCCCATGCCCTCGTCCTCGATCCGCAGCAGCACGCCGCGCGGGGTGTCGCCGCAGTACACGTGCACCTTCGAGTTCGGCGCGGAGAACGACGTGGCGTTGTCCATGAGCTCGGCCAGCAGGTGGATCACCTCGCCCACCGCGGCGCCGATCACCGAGAGGTCCGGCGCGCGGTGCACCTGGATCCGGTCGAAGTGCTCGGTCTCGGCGACGGCCGCGCGCACCACGTCGGCCAGCCGCACCGGCTTGCGCCACTTCCGCCCCGCCTGGACCCCGGCTAGGACCACCAGGTTCTCGGCGTTGCGGCGGGCGCGGGTGGCCAGGTGGTCCAGCTCGAACAGCCCGGCCAGCCGCTCCGGGTGCTCCTCGTTGCGCTCCATCCGGTCGAGCACCTTCAACTGGCGGTGCACCAGGCCCTGGTTGCGGTGCGCGATGCCGAGGAAGACCTTGTTGAACCCGGCCTTGGCGTGGTTCTCCTGCACCGCGGCCGCCACCGCCGTGTGGTGCGCGGTGTTGAACGCGTCGGCGACCTGGCCGATCTCGTCGGTGCCGTAGTCCAGCGGCGCGAGCTCGGCCTCCACGTCGACCTGCTCGCCGCGCTCGAGGCGGGACATGATGCCCGGCAGGCGTTCCCGGGCCAGCCGCAGCGTGTCGTCGCGCAGGCTGGTCAGCCTGGAGACCAGCGTCCGGTCCACCAGGCTGCGGGCGGCGCGGGCGGCCAGCACGATGCCGATCAGCACGGCCACCAGCCCGCCCAGGCTGACGGCCAGCACTTCGAGGAGCCGGTTGTTGCCGTTGTCCAGGCTCAGCTCGATGCCTTCGCGGGCCTGCTGGACGGCGACTTCGACCAGCTGCTGGGACACCTCGGTGCTGACCCGCCCCCACGCGGCCGGATCCACCGAGGGCTCGCCCGGCCGCGGCGGGTTCTCGATCAGCGCGTTCTCGAACTCGGTCAGCTGGCGCCAGGCGTCGCTGGCGGTGAGCCGGCGCAGAAGATCGGCGCCGCCCGGTTCCATGATGGGGAGGTTGGTGTCGAGCCGGGCGTGGTACGAGCCGACCAGGTGCGCGAACGTCACGTGCTCGCCGGGGCCGAACTGGCCGCTGGTCAGCGCCGCGCTGCCCAGCGACGCGGCCTGCGACATCCGATCGGCCGCCCGGAACACCTCGCTGCCGGCCAACCCGGCCTGGCCCGCCTTCGCGTCCGGGACGATCCGCGCCTGGGTGTCGAACAGGTCGGCCCACTTCTCGAGCAGCCGGTTGTAGTAGGCGAAGGCCTCCTGGCGCGACACCGCACCGGAATCCATCCCAGCGCGCTGCCGCGGCAGCTCGGCCAGCAGAGATCCCAAGCCCCGGACCTGGTCGGCGATCACCTTCGGCGAGCCGGAGACCAGCTGGTCGAAGTTGGGGCGCGTGCGCGCCAGCGCCGCATCGGTCCGGGTGCGCTGGGCGGTCACGGCGCTGGGGTCGGTGTCCGGGCGGCTGAGGTGCTCCAGCTCGAGGCGGCGCTCCTCCTGCAACTCCATCAGGCTGTTCGCTGCCGGGATCGAGGCGTTCTGCACGCCGGTGGCGACCATCGTGGCGTAGTAGCCGTCGTAGATCGTCAGGGACGAGAACCCGAGCCACATGACCAGCAGGATCACGCTGGGCACCAGGCCGATGCGCGTCAGCCGGGCCCGGATCGTCTTGTACTCGCTCCCGGAACTGCTCGTCCGCGCCACAGTGCTCCGCAACCGTCGAACCGACCCAGTGCGCTCCCGTCGGGGAGGAGACCCCACTCCACTCGGCCCAGGGCGAGGCGCCGGTTCGGCGGCGTCCCGCTCCCGCGGCCCCCGGCAGGATGACCGCACCATAGCACAGGGTGATCGAACGGCTACTCGAATCCCACCGCGAAGACGGGAATCCGCTACCAGGAGCCCGCAGGCCCGGGCCTGCCGTCCGCATTCACCCGAAGACGATGAGTCACGGAGCGTGATCATCGCGGCCTGGTATGGGGGCACGGCTGGGACGAGACCTGGTGGCCGGAGCGCCGCCCGCCGACGCGCGAGGAGATCGACACCGCTGCCGCGGGCGCCCCGGTGTACCTGTCCCGGATCGACGTGCACTCCGCGCTGGTGTCCACGACGTTGGTCGACCGCGCGCCGCTGACCCGGGGCGCGGAGGGCTGGAGCGACTCGGGCCCGCTGACGCGCGTCGCGCACCACCACGTGCGCCGGGCCGCACGGGAGTGCCTCGGTTCGGGACAGCGGAAGGAAGCCCAGCTGGCGTTCCTGCGGCACGCCGCCTCGATGGGCGTGGCTTGCGTGCACGAGTGCGGCGGGCCGGACATCTCCGGTGAGGACGACCTCGTCGACCTGCTCGCGCTCTCGGCGCAGGGCGGGGTTCCGGAGGTCATCGGCTACTGGGGCGAGCTCGGGGCCGTCGATCGCGCCGCGGAGCTCGGCGTTCGCGGCCTGGCCGGTGATCTCTTCGTCGACGGTGCGGTCGGTTCGCGCACCGCGGCGTTGCGCGAGCCCTACGTCGACGACCCGAACACCTCCGGTGTGCTCTACCTCGACGCGAGCGCGGTGGCCGAGCACCTGGTGGAGTGCACGCGGGCCGGTCTGCAGGCAGGGTTCCACGTCATCGGCGACGCCGGGGTCGCGGAGGTCTGCGCGGGCTTCCGCAAGGCGGCGGAGATCGTCGGCGTGCCGACGCTGGCCAGCATGCGCCACCGGCTCGAGCACCTGGAGATGGTCGACGAGCAGCAGGCCGCCGAACTCGGCAGCTACGGCGTGGTGGCGTCGGTGCAGCCCGCGTTCGACGCGGCGTGGGGCGGCTCGGCTGCGATGTACGCGCGCCGTCTCGGCGTGCCGCGCGGCACGCGGCTCAACCCGTTCTCGAAGCTGGCTGCCAGCGGCGCGCTGCTGGCGTTCGGCTCGGACGCCCCGGTGACGCCGATGGACCCGTGGCGGGCCGTGCAGGCCGCTGTGCACCACCGCACCGAAGGCTTCGGCGTCTCGCCGCGCGCGGCGTTCACCGCGCACACGCGGGGCGGCTGGCGAGCGGCGGGCGTGGACGACGGTGTGACCGGAACGCTCGTGCCTGGCGCGCCCGCGACCTACGCGGTGTGGGACGCCGGTGAGCTCGTCGTGGCCGCACCGGACTCGCGGGTGCAGCGCTGGTCGACCGACCCGCGCGCGGGGGTGCCCGCCCTGCCGGACCTCTCGCCGCAGGCCCCGATGCCGCGCTGCCTGCGCACCGTCCTCCGCGGCGAAACGATCTACGTCCGCGTCCCCGAGGACGACGAAATCGTCTGAGCGCACCTGGCGGGGTGCGGTGGCAAATTCCGCGCCAAATTGACCACCTGCTGTCGTGCGCGGGTGTTGTGGAGGAGTTCGGAGGCAGGTTTTGGCGGACCGGGGACTTCCTGACCTCCCCGTTGGGGCGGTGCTCGACGACGTCGCCGGAGCGCTGGCCGAGCGCGGTGCTGCGGTGCTGGTGGCTCCGCCGGGTACCGGCAAGACCACGCTGGTTCCGCTCGCGCTGGCCGAGCTGGGCTTGCGGGTCGTGGTCGCCGAGCCGCGCCGGTTGGCCGCTCGCGCCGCGGCCGAGCGCATGGCGGCTCTGCTCGGCGAGGACGTGGGGCAGCGCGTGGGTTATTCCGTGCGAGGTGATCGACGCCGGAGCGCGCGCACTGTCGTCGAGGTGGTGACCTCGGGTCTGCTGGTGCGGCGGTTGCAGGGCGACCCCGAGCTGCCCGGGGTGGACGTGGTGATGCTCGACGAGTGCCACGAACGCCACCTCGACGCCGATCTGCTGCTGTCGCTGCTCCTCGACGCCCGTGAAGGCCTGCGCCCCGACCTGCGGCTGCTGGCGACCTCGGCGACCGTCGCGGCCGGGCGGATCGCCGAACTGCTCGGGGACGCTTCGGTGCTGGAAGCGCACGCGCGGACGCACCCGGTGCGCACGGCGTACCTGCCGCCGAACCGCGGCGAGCGGATCGAGGCGTGCGTGGCGCGGGCGGTGCGCACGGCCTTCGCGGAGCAGGACGGCGACGTGCTGGCCTTCCTGCCCGGCGCCGCCGAGATCCGCCGCGTCGCCGGACACCTGGCCGGGTCCGATGTGGACGTTCTGCCGCTGCACGGGAGATTGCCGCGCGCGCAACAGGATTCGGCGCTGAAGGTGGGGAAGCGGCGCAGGGTGGTGCTGGCGACGGCGGTCGCCGAGTCGAGCCTGACGGTGCCGGGCGTGCGCGCGGTGGTCGACTCCGGCCTGGCCCGCGTATCGCGCGTGGACAACCGGCGCGGTCTGTCCGGGCTCGCCACCGTGCGGGTTTCGGCAGCGGTCGCCGACCAGCGTGCCGGTCGCGCCGGGCGGCAGGGGCCGGGCGTGGTCTACCGCTGCTGGCCGGAGCACGAGCACAGCACGCTCCCGGCCTACCCGGAGCCGGAGATCCGGACCGCGGAGCTGACCCGGTTGGCGCTGGAGCTGGCCTGCTGGGGCACCCCCGACGGATCGGCGCTGGCCTGGTGGGACGAGCCGCCGACCGGTGCGCTCGCCGCCGGCCGGGAAGTTCTGCACGGCCTCGGTGCCCTGGACTCCTCCGGCGCGGTGACCGGCCGCGGGCGCCGGATGGCGGAGCTCGGCCTGCACCCCCGGTTGGCCCGCGCGCTGCTGGACGGGGCTGAGCTGGTGGGTGCTGACATCGCGGCGGAAGTGGTCGCGCTGCTCGACAACGATGCGCTGACCAACGAGATCGACGTGAACTCCGCGCTCGCCGCGTTGCGGCGCGGCGGGCCGGGCCGCGACCGGTGGCGCAGCGAGGTCCGCAGGCTCCGGTCGTTGGTGAAGGGCAGCGGCGGGAGCGGTGATGCGGCGCTGGTCGTCGCGCTCGCGCAGCCGGAACGGCTGGCCAGGCGCCGCGATGCGGAATCGAACGTGTACTTGATGGCCTCGGGGACCGCGGCGCAGTTGCCGGCCGGTTCGAGCGTGCGCGGCTCGGAATGGCTCGCCGTCGCTGTCGCCGACCGGGCTCCCGGCAGCGCCCACGGCATGATCCGGCTGGCCGCTCCGGTCGACGAGGAGCTGGCCCGCGAAGCCGCGCCCGCGCTGGTCGGCACGGCCGACGAGATCGGCTGGGTGGACGGCGACGTGCGGGCGGTCCGCGTCGAGCGGCTCGGCGCGATCACGTTGGGACAGCGGCAGATCCGCGATCCCGACCCCGCCGAGGTTCGCCGCGCGCTGTTGGACGGACTCCGCGAGGACGGGCTGGAACTGCTGGACTGGAGCGACGACGCACGACGCCTGCGGCAGCGCCTCGGCTTCCTGCACGACGTGCTCGGCGATCCCTGGCCGGCGACCGACGACGAGTCCCTCCTGTCCGCAGTGGACAGTTGGCTGGAACCGGAGCTCAGCAACGCCCGTCGCCGCGCGGACCTGCGGATCTCGGCGGGTGCGGCGTTGCGCCGCCTGGTCCCCTGGTCGGTGGCCGGGCGGTTGGACGAGCTGGCGCCGGACCGCATCGAGGTGCCCTCCGGCTCCCGGATCAAGGTCGACTACACCGATCGGCCGGTGCTCCCGGTGAAGCTGCAGGAGGTCTTCGGCTGGTCCGAGGCCCCGAGCATCGCCGACGGCCGGATCCCGCTGGTCCTGCACCTGCTGTCCCCGGCGGGCCGACCGGCCGCGGTCACCTCGGACCTGAAGTCCTTCTGGGCCAACGGATACCACCAGGTCCGCTCGGAACTCCGAGGCCGCTACCCCAAGCACCCCTGGCCGGAAGACCCCACCACGGCAACCCCGACCCGCCGCACCAAACGCTCCTGACCCCGTCCGGACCCACCGTGCTCCTGTCAAGTCGAAACCACAGTTTCAATTGAAACTGCAGATCCCACCCACGGCGGATCACAGTTTCAATTGAAACTGCACACCCGGGCGTGTCGGGACCTCGGCGTGTCGGCACCTGTGGACCCCGACACGCCGACACCTGTGGACAAGTCGTCCTGGCTGTGGAGAACTTCCGCAAATTCAATGGAAATCGGAGGTTCGATTTCCATTGAAATTGCGTGCCGGGACCGGTCGCGGACGTTGGTGCGTCAGCGGATGTGGAGGCGCTCCGGGCGGAAGAACGAGATCGTGTAGCTCTTCCAGGGGTTGTCGTAGCCGAAGGTCCGGTCGATCGCCTGACGCGCGTGCAGCGCGTTCTCCACCATGGAGCTGGCCAGGAGCTCGGTCGCCGGTGCACTGCCCTCGGGCACGTCCGGGATCTTCGCCGACGGCTTCCCGCCCAGCAGGTCGTCCACCGCGCGCAACGCCGGGACCGCCACCGCCTGCTCGGCCTCCGGCCGGAACGCCAGCGTCGCGACGTCCTGGCGCAGCGCGGCCAGCGCGATCGCCGCGTCCCGCGTCGCCCGGTCGTCGTCGGTCTCCTCGCCCGTGCCGTCCAGCAGCGCGGGCATGCCCAGCAGGTCCTGGGTCCGCCGCAGCGCCAGCACGTTCGCCGCCTGCAGCGCCGCGGGCAGGTCGACGCCCTGACCGGCCGCCCGGACGCTGCGCAGCAGCTCGGACACCGCCCACACCGTCGAGCGCACCGCGCCCCGCACGTCCGGCAGGATGCTGCTGGGCAGCACCAGGTACGCGACGTAGCCGACGATCAGCGCGATGGCCGCGCCGACCGCGGTGTTCGCGGCGAAGCTGATCCCGACGTTCACCAGCGGCCGCTCCAGCCGCATCGCCTGGTCCACGACGGTGATCACGATCAGGCAGCCCAGCAGCGTCTGGTATTCGGTGCGCAGCCGCTGCATGCTCAGCAGCATCCCGCCGATCACCAGCGGCACCAGCAGGAACGCGCCGGGCAGCAGCGTGATCAGCAGGGCCAGCGCGGTCACGCCGAGCACCGCGCCACCGGTGCGCTCCAGCGCGCCGGTCATGCTGTCGCGGGCCGCGGGCTGCAGCACCACGTACAGCGCGAGCAGCAGGCTCGACGCCGACGGATCGCCCACCAGCAGCACGATCACCATGCCGAAGGCGACCGCGAGCGTGCAGCGCAGCGCGTGCCGGAACAGCGACGACCGGAACGACAGGTGCGCGCGGACCGCGCCGATCAGCCGCTCGCGGGTAGCGCCGGGCGCCTGCGGCGGCAGCGGCGTCTCGACGCGGCGCACCACGGTCGCCCGGATCCGCTCGAGACCCTGGTTGATGCCCTGCACGGCGTCCGGCAGGTCCTGCCGTCCGCCGCGGGCGAGCACGGCCTCCGCCGGGTCGCGGCGCGCCGCGTGGGGAAGTCCGGTGCAGGCGCGGGAGCGGACCGCCCGGGCCAGCTCCGCGGCGACCTGGTCGGCTTCCGCGACGATCTGCTCCAGCCGCCCGGCCTCGATGCGGTCGCTCTGCGCGGCCTGCGCGAGCAGCGTCTCGCGCGCGGCGCGGAACCGCGCGGCACCGGCCAGCACCTCGCCGAGCCAGGTGCTGGAACCGTCCGCCCGCCATGCGGCGGCCGCGGACTCCACGACACCGGGACCGGGTTCGAGCAGCGTCCGCGCGACGGCCACCCGGGTGGCCCGGCCGGGATCGCTCAACCCGCTGATCACCCGCAGCACCAAGGCGAACGCTGCACCCGAGGCTGCCGCGGCCAGCAGCATCCACGCCGGCTGGTCGCTGCCGATACCGGTCGTGGTGGACACCAGGGTCGCCGCGGCGAAGGTCTGCCCGCCGACGCGGTAGTGCTCGCCGAGCGCGGGCAGCATGCCGGTGCCGAAGACCACGACCGCCACCACCAGCCCGGCCAGCACCGGGATGTTGGCCAGCAGCGGTCCCACGGCCATCACCAGCACCAGGGCCGGGGTGAACCAGACGAACCGCCGCAGGTCCGAGCGCAGCGACTGGCCGCCGGTGGCGACCAGCGCGAGCACCGCGGTCAGGCCGGCCAGCAGCGCAGGGGTCTGCAGCTCGAACAGCCAGCCGACGGCGGTCCCGGCGATCACCGCGATCAGCACCAGCACGGCGTACTGGCGCTGCCGGGGGTCGGGTGCCCCCGCCTCGGTGGCCAGCAGTCGCTGCCGGGCACGGGCCAACGCCGACTTTGCAGTCGAGACCGATTTAGCCACGCTGTCGAAAACCCCTGTCATCGTCGTTCGCGCAGCGCGCAGCAGATCGCGCGCGCCTGCGCGGGCGTGCGATCTACCGGATTACGCGCTTCTCACCCAGCTTGTCGACAAGGCGCACCATTCGGGTTACAGATCCGGGATGGAAATCACTCTATTAGGGGTCATGTTAGGGGTCAGAACGAGCGCGGGCTGACCCGCCAGAAGGTCGACACCGGTCCGACCCCGGCGCCGAGCGGGTAGGCGTGCGACACGCTGCGCGTGACGAACCGCTTGCCGCTGCGCACCGCGTCCGGCATCGAGGAGCCCTTCGCGAGCGCCGCGGTGATCGCCGAGGCGAAGACGTCACCGGCGCCGTGGGTGTGCACCGTGGCGTAGCGCGGGCCGGGCAGCGGGATGGCCTCGGAACCGTCGAAGAGCAGGTCGATGCACTCCGGGTCGTCCTCCAGGTGACCGCTCTTGATCAGCACCCACTCGGGGCCGAAGTCGTAGATCGCCTTGGCCGCGTCCAGCAGGTCGGCGCGGGTGCGCGCGTCGATGCCGGTCAGCAGCCGCACCTCGTCGAGGTTCGGGGTCACCAGGGAGGCGCGCGGGAACGCCTCGTTGCGCAGCGAGTCCAGCGCGTCCTGCCGGAGCAGCGGCTCACCGCTGCGGGAGGCGGCGACCGGGTCCACCACGAACGGCGTGCGCCCGCCCCGGCCGATGCCGTGCTTGTCGCAGACCTCCAGCACCGCCTCGATGGTCGCCGCGGAGGCGAGCACCCCGGTCTTGGCGGCGTCCACGCCGATGTCGGAGGCCACCGCGTCGACCTGCGCGGCGACGGTCTCCGGCGGGATCTCCACCAGCCCGGTCACGCCGACGGTGTTCTGCACGGTCACCGCGGTGACCGCGGTCATCCCGTGCACCCCGCAGGAGAAGAACGCGCGCAGGTCGGCGTGCATCCCGGCGCTGCCCCCGGAGTCCGAACCGGCGATGGTCAGCGCGGTCGGAGGGGCGGTGTCGTTCGCGGGCCGTGCTTCGTGCTCCGCCGAGATCTCGTGCATCCACTTCATGTTACGGGCCCAATCCGGCCGATCCACCGGGGAGCACGCACCCATTTCCGCAGGTCAGGTTCCGTGAGTCTTTTGGGTCGCCAGAACAGCCCAAAAGACTCACGGTCCCCGGCCGGCCGTGCTCGGGTCAGGTGTCGTGAGTGCTTCGGGGCGTCAGAGCACCCCGAAGCACTCACGACCGGGTCAGTCGGCGAGGGGGAGGTAGACCTTGCCGCCCGCGCCGGAGAACTCCTCGGACTTCTCCCGCATGCCCGCCTCGATCGCCTCGACGCTGGTCAGGCCGCGTTCTTCGGCGAACTTGCGGACGTCCTGGGTGATCTTCATCGAGCAGAACTTCGGTCCGCACATGGAGCAGAAGTGCGCCGTCTTGGCCGGCTCGGCGGGCAGCGTCTCGTCGTGGAACGCCTTGGCCGTGTCCGGGTCGAGGGACAGGTTGAACTGGTCGGTCCAGCGGAACTCGAACCGGGCCTTGGACAGCGCGTCGTCGCGCTCCTGCGCCCGAGGGTGGCCCTTGGCCAGGTCGGCGGCGTGCGCGGCGATCTTGTAGGTGATCACGCCGGTCTTGACGTCGTCGCGGTTGGGCAGGCCGAGGTGCTCCTTGGGCGTGACGTAGCAGAGCATCGCGGTGCCGGCCTGGGCGATCATCGCCGCTCCGATGCCGGAGGTGATGTGGTCGTAGGCGGGCGCGATGTCGGTGGTCAGCGGTCCGAGCGTGTAGAACGGCGCCTCACCGCACAGCTCCTCCTCCAGCCGGACGTTCTCCGCGATCTTGTGCATCGGCACGTGGCCGGGGCCCTCGATCATCACCTGCACGTCGAGGTCGCGGGCGATGTGGGTGAGCTCGCCGAGGGTCTCCAGCTCGGCGAACTGCGCGCGGTCGTTGGCGTCGGCGATGGAGCCGGGCCGCAGGCCGTCGCCGAGCGAGAACGTGACGTCGTAGTCGCGCAGGATCTCGCACAGCTCGCTGAAGTGCGTGTACAGGAAGCTCTCCCGGTGGTGCGCCAGGCACCAGGCGGCCATGATCGACCCGCCGCGGGAGACGATGCCGGTGACGCGCTGGGCGGTCAGCGGCACGTAGCGCAGCAGCACCCCGGCGTGCACGGTCATGTAGTCCACGCCCTGCTCGCACTGCTCGATCACGGTGTCCCGGTAGATCTCCCAGGTCAGCGCGGCCGGATCGCCGTTGAGCTTCTCCAGCGCCTGGTAGATCGGCACGGTCCCGATCGGCACCGGGGAGTTGCGCAGGATGCGTTCGCGGGTCTCGTGGATGCGCTTGCCGGTGGACAGGTCCATGACGGTGTCGGCGCCCCAGCGGGTGGCCCACACCATCTTCTCCACCTCCTCCTCGACGGAGGAGGTCACCGCGGAGTTGCCGATGTTGGCGTTGACCTTCACCAGGAAGTTCTTGCCGATGATCATCGGCTCGCTCTCCGGGTGGCAGCGGTTGGCCGGGATCACCGCCCGGCCGCTGGCCACCTCGTCCCGGACGAACTCGGGGGAGACGCCTTCGCGGGTGGCGATGTACTCCATCTCCCGCGTGATGGCACCGGATTTGGCCCAGCCCAGCTGGGTCCGGTGCTCCCGCCCATCGGTCCACCCCGCCCGCATCCGATGAAGTCCACTGTGGACGTCAATGGTGGCGTCGCCGTCGGTGTAGGCCCCGGACGTGTCGTACACGTCGAGGTGTTCACCGTTGGTCAGCTCGATGCGGCGGAATGGCACCTGCAGGCCGGATTCGGTGCTGCGGAACACCTTTCGCGAGCCGTTGATGGCCCCGGTGGTGATCTCGCTGGCGTTCTCGGACGCGTTCGGACGCACGTCGGCCACTGCCAATCCACTCCCTACGCCGGCATTACCCGGTCAGGTTCTGCGGTCGGCGGCCCCGGAGTTCTCCAGCCGCCCTCTCAGCCCGCTGTTGGTGCGAGCTCCCGCGGTCTTCGTTTGTCGCTGCCCGACGGTAGCCGCAACCCGCGGCGCTGCCAACCCCCGCTGGTCCAGATGTCCGGGGAAAGGCCTCGTTGAGCAGGGATGAGCGGATTGTCGGGCCGATGCGGCGATGTGCGCGAGGACCTGATCAGTCCTCGTCCTCGGCGAAGGGGTCGCCGTGCTCGGCCGGGTCCCAGGACAGGCCCGGGACGCCCCACTCGTTGCGCTTGATCATCTTCTTCGCGGCCCGCTTGTGTCGGCCCACCAGGCGGTCCAGGTAGACGTAGCCGTCGAGGTGGTCGGTCTCGTGCTGGAGGCAGCGGGCGAAGAAACCGGTCCCCTCGACCTCGACCGGCTTTCCGTCCACATCGGACCCGGCGACCTTCGCCCAGCTCGCGCGGCCGGTCGGGTAGGACTCGCCGGGCACCGACAGGCAGCCCTCCCAGTCCTCGTCCGGGTCCGGCATGCTCTCCGGGATCTCCGAGGTGGTCAGCTCCGGGTTCACCACGACACCGCGGTGCTGGACGCCCTCGTCGTCGGGGCAGTCGTACACGAACACCCGCAGGTCGACACCGATCTGGTTGGCCGCCAGCCCGACGCCGTTCGCGGCGGCCATCGTCTCGAACATGTCCTCGACGAGGGTGCGCAGCTCCTCGTCGAAGCGCTCCACCCGGCGCGTCGGGTTGTGCAGCACCGGGTCGCCGTAGACGCAGATCGGGTGAACAGCCATGGGCGGGACTTTATCGGTAAGCCCGGCCATCGGTTCGGGGTGCTCTTTTCCGGTACCCGCCGGTCCGATCACCACCCGTCGCGAATCGGGGCATGGTGTAATCAGGGGCGGAATCACAGCCGTGTGATTCCGCGAACGCGCCGAAGGCCCGGATCGCGAGGCGAGGAGTCGGATGGACGCCGCCCAAATGCTGACCGCGCAGGAGATCGCTCGCCAGTGCGAGCAGTTGGCCCGCGTGCAGGAACAGCAGAGATCGCCGGAGGGGCGGCGGTTGCGGTTGGCGGAACCACCGGTGCCCGAGCCCGCCGCCGAACCCGTCGCGGCCCCCGAACCGGAGCCGGAGCCGCTGCCGGCCGGGGCGCTGACCGACCGGGAGCGCGGGGTGCTCGCCTTCGAAGCGCAGTGGTGGAAGCGGTCGGGCGCGAAGGAGCAGGCGATCCGGGAGCTGTTCGACATGTCCGCGTCCCGGTACTACCAGGTGCTGAACGCGTTGCTGGACAGTCCTGCAGCTTTTCGCGAGGACCCTATGCTGATCAAACGGCTGCGCAAGGCACGGGCGGCTCGGCAGCGCGCACGGGCCGCTCAACGACTGGGAATCGAGTTGCACTGATGACTTCAGGGGAATCCACCGGACCCGCCAAGGCCAAGATCGTCGGCTACGGACTGATCGGGGCCGGTGTGATCGCGGGCGCCATCGGCCTCGCCACGCTGTTCTCCGGCGGCGACACGTCGAACACCGCTCAACCGCTGCCCCCTGAACCGGGGAACTACCCGGCGCAGTCGTCGCTGGTGCAACCGCAGCCCCCGGGGCCGGGCAGCGCCGACCCGGAGCAGAAGCCCGAGGAGCCGCAGCAGCCCGCGCCGCTGCCGCCGGCGGCCGAGAACGGCCAGCAGCCCGGGCAGAACGGCCAGCAGCAGCCGCCTGCGGGACAGCAGAACCAGCAGCGACCCGGCACGCCGAACGGTTCCGGTCAGGGGACCGAGCAGATCGTGGTGCGGGTCTACAACAACAGCACCATCAGCGGCCTGGCGCACCGAGCCGCCGAGGACTTCCGGAAGGCCGGCTACGAGGTGCCCGAGGTGGGCAACTACTCGGCGGGCCTCATCCCGACGACCACGATCTACTTCCGCCCGGGCACCCAGGAGGAAGCGCAGGCCAAGGACATCGCGGCCCGCTTCGGAGCGCGCGCGGAGGCCCGCTTCGAAGGCATCCAGGACGCCACCCCGGGCCTGATCGCGATCATCACCAACGACTACAAGGGCCCCTCCGCCGCGAAGTGACCCCGGTTCCCGGTGAAGGGCATCTCCCAGTGCTGGGGGTGCCCTTCACCGCGTTTGGGACCGGGCGTAGGACTCGAGGGTCGCGAGTTGGGCCGGGTCGAGGGACGGGCGGACCGCGGTGCGCGCCGTGGCCAGGTGAGCTGCTGAGACCTCGGCTGCGGAGAGGGATTCGCGCATCGCGGTGAGGGCTGCTTCGCGGATCAGGGCTGCGCAGTCCGCTGCCGAGTAGCCGTCGAGGTCGGCCGCCAGGGCCGGGATGTCCACATCGGACGCCAGCGGCGTGTTCTTCGCCGCTGCGCGGAGGATCGCCTCGCGTGCTTCGGCGTCCGGCGGCGGGACGTAGACGAGGCGTTCGAGCCGGCCGGGGCGCAGCAGGGCCGGGTCGACCAGCTCAGGGCGGTTCGTCGCGCCGAGGACCACGACGTCGCGCATCGGCTCGACGCCGTCGAGTTCGGTGAGCAGCGCGGCCACCACGCGGTCGGCCACGCCGGAGTCCGAGGACTGGCCGCGGCGGGGTGCCAGCGCGTCGACCTCGTCGAGGAACACCAGCGCCGGGGCGGCGTTGGCGGCGCGGAGGAACAGCTCGCGGACCGCCCGTTCGGACTCGCCGACCCACTTGTCCATCAGTTCCGCGCCCTTGACCGCGAGGACGTTGAGCCGTCCGCTGCCGGCCAGGGCCCGGACCAGGAACGTCTTCCCGCAGCCCGGCGGGCCGTAGAGCAGGACGCCGCGCGGGGGTTCCACGCCGAGGCGGGTGAAGGAGTCCGGGTACTGCAGCGGCCAGAGCACCGTTTCGGTGAGGGACTGCTTGACCTCGGTCATGTCGCCGACGTCGTCGAGGGTCAGGCCGCCGGTCTGCAGGTTGTCCGATGTGGACATCGAGATCGGGCGGACCGAGGCCAGCGCGTCCAGCAGGTCCTGCTGGCGGATGCGCGCGTCGGCGGCGTCGTCCTGGTGGCGCAGGGCCGCGCCGACGGCGGCCTCCCGGCACAGCGCGACGAGGTCCGCGACGACGAAGCCCGGTGCGCGCTCGGCGACCTCGGACAGCTGCACGTCCTCGGCCAGCGGGGCGTTGCGCAGCAGCACCCGCAGCAGGTCGGTACGGGTGGTGTCGTCGGGGAGTCCGAGCGTGAGCTCCCGGTCGACGACGCCGGGCTCGCGCAGCCGGGGGTCGATGGCCTGCGGCTGGGAGCTGGTGACGACCACGGCGAGCCGGTCGGTGCCGATCGCGCCGCGGATCGCGTCCAGCGCGACGGTGGCCAGCGGCGGCGGCTCGGTGCCGGGCAGCAGGCTCTCCACGTCGGTCAGCAGCAGGACCCGGTTGCCCCGGGCGCTGGTGGCGCGGTCGATCGCCTCTTGCAGGCGCTTCGCGGCCGAGCCGGGTTCGAGCGCCGCGATGCTCGGTGCGGCGACCTCGACCAGCTCGGCGCCGATGTCGGTGGCGACGGCCCGGGCCAGCGTCGCCTTGCCGACGCCGGACGGACCGCTGAGCAGCACGCCGAGGTGCGGTTCGGCGCCGAGCCGCCGCAGCAGTTCGGGCTGGTCGAAGGCCAGGCGCAGCCATTCGCTCAAGCGCTTCGCGGTGTCGCGGGAGCCGACCAGGTCGGCGACCGGGACCGCCGGTTCGGCGGGCTGCTGCACCGGCGCGGGCGGCGCGGCGGGGGCGGGCTGAGCGGCGGGCTGCGGAGTGCTGCCGTCGCGCCACTCGACCACTGTGGACGGTTGGACGGCGACGGCTCCGGCCGGTTCGGTGGCCGCGATGGTGATCAGCTCGTTGGTCCAGGTCAATCCGATGGCGTTGGACAGCTTGCGCCGCACCTCGCCCGCGATCCCGGTGGCGCTCGGAGCGACGTCCTGCGGCAGCAGCGAAACGGTGTCGCCGGTGCCGAAGACCTTCCCGGTCAGTGCCAGCCGCAGCGTCTCCGGCGCGACGGTGGCCCGCGCGATCTGAGACCCGGCGACGACCACCCGCTTCGCGGCGGTGACCTGCACCGGGGACACGACGACCTCGGCGCCTTCGCCGAGGCCCAGGTTCATCAGCGCGACGTCGTCGAGCAGCAGCACCCCGGTGGGGCTCCCGGCGCCGGCCGCGGCGGCGAGCGCCACGGTCGCCCGCGCCCCGGTGAGCTGCACGGCGTTCCAGGGCCGCAACCCCAACGCATCGAGGACTTCGGGGTGCAACCGCACCACCCCGCGTCGAGTGTCCTTGGCGGAGGGAGAAACCCGAGCGGTCAACGCAATCGACGACACCCCGCGAGCTTAACCGCGCCCCACCCGCACAACGCCCCTTCCGCCCGCACGGCGCTCCGCCGTCGGCCCCGGGGACCACAGTTTCAATTGAAACTGCGATCCGCCGTGCCTGGGTTCCGCAGTTTCAATTGAAACTGCACACCCGGGCGTGTCGGGACCCCGGCGTGTCGGGACCTGCGGACCCCGAC
>NZ_JBEOVY010000133.1:0-18839 GCF_040295745.1 Saccharopolyspora sp. NPDC002686 | reverse complement strand
GTGCGTAACAGTGTTCGAACACTGTTACGCACTCACGACCCCCACCGTCCACACAGGAGGTTCCCGCAGTGCGAGTGTTCACGAGCAAGGAAGAGATCATGGCGGCCAAGGGCGAGCCGCTGGGCAGCAGCGAGTGGCTGACCATCACCCAGGAGCAGGTGAACCAGTTCGCCGACGCCACCCTGGACCACCAGTGGATCCACGTCGACGTCGAACGCGCCGAGCAGGGACCGTTCGGGGCGCCGATCGCGCACGGCTTCCTCACCCTGAGCCTGCTCTCGAAGCTCAACTCGCAGAACTACCGGTTCGAGGGCGCGAAGATGGGGATCAACTACGGCCTGAACAAGGTCCGCTTCCCCAGCCCGGTCCCGGTCGGCGCCCGCATCCGCTCGGTCGCCGAGCTCGCCGACGTCACCGAGGTCGAAGGCGGCGTGCAGCTGACGATCAAGTCCACCATCGAGATCGAAGGCGCGACGAAACCGGCCTGCGTCGCCGAAGGCCTCACCCGAGTCGTCTTCTGACTGCGAAGGGTGTCCGGACCGGCTGCCGGTCCGGACACCCTCCTGGCGAACTGATCTCGCCCCGAAGCTCCTGCGAATTTATTTTGGTTGACACTGAAACGACAGGAGTAAATGAAGATCTTTCACGTGCGGACGCGCCCTCCCCGCTGAACCGCCGTCAGCGGTCGCGGAGGTGGCGGCGGAGGATCTTGCCCGTCGGGGTCTTCGGGAGTTCCGGGAGGATTTCGATCTCGCGCGGGTACTTGTAGGCCGCCATCTCGTTGCGGCAGTGGGCGATCAGGTCGTCCGGGGTGGCCGAGGTGCCCGGTTTCAGGGTGACGAAGGCCTTCACCGACTCGCCCCGATAGGTGTCCGGGACACCGACCACCGCTGCCTCCAGGACCGCCGGGTGGGTGTAGAGGACGTCCTCCACCTCCCGGGGCCAGACCTTGTAGCCGGCCGCGTTGATCATGTCCTTCTTGCGGTCCACCGCGAAGAACCAGCCGTCGGCGTCCATGAAACCGACGTCGCCCGTGCGCATTTCGCCGTCCGGCAGCGCCGACGCGGTGGCCTCGGGCTTGCGCCAGTAACCGGGCACCACCTGGGGCCCGGCGATCGCGATCTCGCCCACCTGGCCGACCGGGGCTTCCGCACCGGCGTCGTCGAGGATCCGCACCGCCGTGCCGAAGATGGGCAGTCCGATCGACAGCGCGCCGGACGCCGGGTCCACCGGTGCGCGCGTGCCCGGCGGGACGAGGTGGGTGATCGACGTGGTCTCGGTCAGGCCGTAGGCGTTGTGGATGTAGTGGCCGGTCCGGTCCTGGAACTGCTGGTTCACCGCCGGCGGCACCGGCGCGCCACCCGAGTAGACCAGCCGGAACGAGCGGAAGTCCTCGGCCGACACCCCTTCCACCGCGGACAGGCTGATGAACGCGGTGATGGCGCCGATGGTGAACGTGGGGCGGTGCTCGCGGATCGCGTCCAGGACGACCTCCGGCTGGAACCGGTGGACCAGCACCAGCGGGCACGGCACGAGCAGGCTCAGCGCGAAGTGCCCGACCAGACCCGTGATGTGGAACAGCGGAGCGACGCCCAGGACGCTGTCGGTCGGGGTAATGCCCATCCAGTCCCGGAAGGCCTGCGCGTTGAACGCGATCACGGCGTGGGTGTTCATCGCACCCTTGGGCTCACCGGTCGTGCCGGAGGTGTAGGTGAGGACGGCGACGTCGGAGGGCGATGGCGGGTCGGCCACCGGGGTTCGACCGGCGTACCGGTCGACGAGTCCGAGCAGGTCCAGCGCCTGCCCGCGGTCCACCTCCGCCTGCGGCATGACGCGGGGATCGTCGCGGGTCTGCCAATCGCGCGCCGAGCAGGTGATGACGGTCGAGACCTTCGTGACGCCCGAATCGAGCACCTGCCGTGCGACCGGGAGCAGCTCGTCCAGGCAGACCAACGCGGTGGCGCCCGAATCGGTCAGGAGGTAGGACAGCTCCCGCGCCTTGTTCATCGGATTGATGACCACGGCCGCTCCCCCGGCCTTCCACGCGGCCACCACCGCGACCACGAACGCGGGGTTGTTCTGCACGTAGACGCCGAGCCGGTCGCCCGGTCGAAAACCGTTGTCCTGCAACGCGACCGCGAGCGCGTCGGATGCCGAGTCCACGTCGGCCAGGGTGAGCTGCCCGTCGAAGTAGCGGATCGCCGCGGTCCCCGGTGCGCGGGCCACTGCGGCGCGGAACAGGTCGAGCGCGGTGCCGTGCTCGACCTCGATGTCCGCCGGGAGGTTCCCGTAGTGGGCGAGCCAAGGACGCTGCGCGTAGCTGCTCATCTGACCACCCCTTTCCCGCCAGCGGTGTTCCTTGCCGCGACTGCCTGGAATCTCGCACCTCGGCACTGCGCGGTCAAGCCCGGAAGATCAGCGAAAACCGTTGGACCGCACCGGGATCACGGGCGCAGCGAGGCCAGCAGCAGATCGGCGAACTGCTCCCCGACGTCCTCCCCGGTGAGCTCGCCGTCCTGGCGGAACCAGGTGCCCAGGTGGTGCACCGCGCCGAAGAAGAAGTCCACCACCAGGTCCGGCGACTTGTCGGTCCGGAACACCCCGTCGCGCTGCCCCTCTTCGATCAGCGCGCACACCCGCTCGTGGTAGCGGCGGCGCTCCGCGCGGACCTCGGTCTGCTTGTCCGCGTGCAGCAGGTGCATGGAGCGGAAGAAGATCTTCGTGTCGTCCAGGTTCGCCGCCGTGGTCGCGACGACGTCGGCGGCCACGGCGTGCAGCCGCTCCTGCACCGGGGAGTCGCTGTCGGCCGCGCTCTCCATCCGCGCGTGCTGCACCCGCAGCACCCGCGCGTAGATCTCGTAGAGCAGGTCGTCCTTGGAGCCGAAGTAGTGGTACATCGCCCCCTTGGTGACCCCGGCCGCGTCCACGATCTGCTGCACCGAGGTCAGTTCGTAGCCCTGCTCGGCGAACAACTTCGTCGCCACCGAGAGCAACCGCTGCGGGACCGGCTCGTCACCTGCCGCCGTCGCGGCGGTGGTGCGGCCGTTGGCCACCCGCGCCATGTCAACCTCCCCTGTCGATCCCCGCTCAGCGTATCGACCCGCCGGTCCGCTGCGCCGCGGACCGGCGAGGATCCGCCCGTCATCCCAGCTTGCGCTGGAGCTTGCGCATGCCCGCCTGCCACCGCTGCGGCTGGGCGGCGCGCAACGCGTAGTAGTCGGCGACCTCCGGGTGCGGCAGGATCAGGAACTCGCCGCTGTCCAGCGAGTCGGCGACCAGGTCGGCGACCTGCTCCGGTTCCAGCGCTCCATCGTCGAGCAGCGTCTTGCCCGCCTGCCCGCTGCTGCCGAGCATGTTCGTGCGCACGCCCTGCGGGCACAGGGCCTGCGCGGTGATGCCCTTGTCCGCGTAGGTGATCGCCAGCCATTCGGCGAAGCCGAGCGCCGCGTGCTTGGTCACCGAGTACGGCGCGGCCTGCAGCATCGTCAGCAGCCCCGCAGCCGACACCGTGGCCAGGAAGTGCCCGCTCCCCCGCTCCAGCCAGTGCGGGAGCAGCGCGCGGGCGGCGCGGACGTGCGCCATGACGTTGACGTCCCAGGAATCGGCCCACGCCGCCTCGTCGGCCTCCGGGCCTCCGCCGCGGGAGATCCCGGCGTTGGCGCAGAACAGGTCGATCCGCCCGTGCTCGGCGAGAGCGGCGTCGACCAGCGTTCGCACCCCGTCCTCGCTCGCGGCATCGCCCGGCACCGCCAGGCCGCCGACCTCCGCCGCGACCCGCTGGACGCCTTCGGTGTCCACATCGGCCAGCACGACCTGCGCTCCGAGCGCGGAGAACTTGCGGGCCATCGCCGCACCGATGCCGTTGCCCGCACCGGTGATCACCACCGCTGAACCGGCCAGCTGCACCTCACACACCGCCCGTCAACGTCACGCCGCCGTCGAGCACCAGCACCTGGCCGGTGATCCAGGACGCCTCCTCGGAGAGCAGGAACGCCGCCGCACCGCTGATGTCGGACGGAATTCCCAAGCGCTGCAACGGGTACTGCGCGGCGACCTCGTCCTCGCGGCCTTCGTAGAGCGCGGTGGCGAACTTCGTCTTGACCACCGCCGGAGCGATCGCGTTGACCCGGACCTTCGGACCGAGCTCCACCGCGAGGTCCTTGGTGATGTAGGACAGCATCGCCTTGGTGGCGCCGTAGAAACCGATCCCCGGCGCAGGCCGCACACCGGCCACGGAGGACACGTTGAGCACCGAACCGCCGTGCTCGCCCATCCACGCCCGGTGGACCTGCTGGGTCCACGACAGCGCGGCGAGCACGTTGACCTCGAAGGACTTGCGCGCGACACCGGGGTCCACGTCCAGCAGCGGGCCGTAGGCCGGGTTGATGCCGGTGTTGTTGACCAGCACGTCCACCCGGCCGAACGCCTCGACCGTCTTGGCCACCGCTTCGGCCTGGTGCTCGGTGTCGTCGGCCTTGCCCGCGATGCCGAGCGCGTGCTCGGCGCCACCCAGCCCCTCCACCGCCTCGGCCAGCGGTTCGGGCTTGCGCGCGGTCAAGGTCACCTTCGCGCCCTCGGCCACCAGCCGCTCGGCGATGGCCAGGCCGATGCCCCGGCTGGCACCGGTCACGACCGCCACCCGACCGTCGAAACGCTTGCTCATCTACGTCCTTCCTCTCCGCCGTTCACGCGATTTCAATGGAAATCAGACGTCCGATTTCAATGGAATTTGCGTACCCCCGGTGCCGCTACTCCGCCGCGCGAGCGGTGTCGCGGAGTTGGCGGCGCAGGATCTTGCCAGTGGCCGTCTTCGGCAGCTCGTCGAGGATTTCGACGCTGCGCGGGTACTTGTAGGCGGCCAGCTGCTTCTTGCAGTGCTCGACGAGCTCCTCGGGTTCCGCCGTCCGGCCGCGGCTCAGGCTCACGAACGCCTTGACCGTCTCGCCCCGGTAGGCGTCGGGCACGCCGACGACGGCGACCTCGCGCACCGCCGGGTGTCCGTAGAGGACGTCCTCCACCTCGCGCGGCCACACCTTGAACCCGGAGGCGTTGATCATGTCCTTCTTGCGGTCCACCACGTAGAACCAGCCCTGGGCGTCCATGAACCCGACGTCGCCGGTGTGCAGCCGGCCGTCGCGGATCCCGGCCGCCGTCTCCTCGGGCTTGTCCCAGTAGGACGGCACCACCATCGGTCCTTCGATGACGATCTCGCCGACCTCCCCCACCGGCAGCTCGGCGCCCTCGTCGTCGACGATGCGCACCACCGCGTCGAAGGTCGGCAACCCGACGCTGAGGGTGCCCGAGGCCTCGTCCACCGGAGCTTCCAGGTGCGGCGGCACCGAAGTCGCGGTCGCAGTGGTCTCGGTGAGCCCGTAGCCGTTGCGGATGTAGTGGCCGAACCGCTCGCGGAACGCCTCGACCACCGCCGGCGGCAGCGGCGCCCCGCCGGAGTGCACCAGCTCCAGCGACGAGAAGTGGTCGGCGGTGACCTCCGGGTGGTTCATCAGCGCCATGTACGCGGTGGACGGGCCGACCATGTAGCTGGGCCGGTGTTCGGCGAGCACGTCGAGCACCACGCCGGGCTCGAAGCGGTAGGCCAGGTCCAGCTGGCGCCCGGCGGCCAGCGCACCGCCGAGCTGGCAGACCAGTCCGGTGATGTGGAACAGCGGTGCGAGCGCGAAGATCCCGTTCCCGCCGGTCTCCCGGAGCCGGACGGCGACGCCTTCGGAGTTGAACACCACGTTGCCGTGGGTGTTGGTGGCGCCCTTGGGAACTCCGCTGGTGCCGGAGGTGTAGACCAGCAGCGCGGTGTCCGAACTGGACGGTGTCACCGCGGGCGGCCGCCTCCCCGCGTTGGCCCGCGCGACGGCGAGCAGGTCCGCGCACCCGGCCGCGGGGCGCCGCTCGATGCGGCTGAACAGCCGCGGGTCGTGGCGGGTCTGCAGGTCCAGCTCGCTGGTGGTGACCGCGACGCGCACCCCGGCGGGTCCGGCCAGCTCGCCGAGCACGTCGTGCCAGCCCTGCTCGGAGGAGACCACCGCGGTGGGCCGCGCGTCGGCGAGGATCCGGGTCAGCTCGCGGCTCCGGTACATCGGGTTGAGCGGGACCACGATCGCCCCGGCCTTCCACCCGGCCAGCAGCGCGATCGCGAACTGCGGCACGTTCTGCAGGTACACCGCGATCCGGTCGCCGACGGCGACGCCCTCGTCGACGAAGTGCTGCGCCAGCCCGTCGCTGAGCTCGTCGAGCTCGCGGAAGCTGAGCCGGCCGTCGAAGTAGGTGGTGGCGACCCGGTGCGGGTGCTCGCGGCACGCGGCGGCGAACACCTCGAGCAGGCTGCCGAACCGCGGTTCGATCGTTTCGGGGATCTCGCCCGCGTAGAGCTCCAGCCACGGCCGTGCGTCGTAAGGGCTGACCAACACGCCACCTCCACGTTGAGACCGACCAGTCGGTACGTCCAGTCAACGACCCACACCCCGCCGCGTCAACCCTCCCCCGCTTCGCAACATCGCCAAACCGTTGACCGCCCAGCTGGTCTAGTCCATTTTGCGAAGACGCATCCGGTACGAATCCCCCGGAGGTCCGCATGAAGAAACGCCTGGCCGCCCTGGCCGCGGCGGCCCTGACCGCGCTCGCCCTCGCCCCGACCGCGACGGCCGACGCGCCGCAGGCGCTCCCGAAGCACCAGCTCACCGGCTACTGGCAGAACTTCACCAACAACGCCAAGCCGCTCAAGGTCAGCGACATCTCGCCGAACTACGACCTGATCGCCCTGGCCTTCGCCAACGCCGACCCGGCCCGCCCGGGCGCGGTCACCTTCAACGTCGACCCGGAGCTCTCCACCGCGCTCGGCGGCTACACGGACGACCAGCTCAAGGCCGACATCGCGGCGAAGAAGTCCGAGGGCAAGTCGTTCGTGCTCTCCATCGGCGGCGAACTGGGCAACGTCGACCTGGGTTCCGAGGCGAACGTCGCCAACTTCGTCGATTCCGTCGGGAAGATCTTGGCGGACTACGGGATCGACGGGCTGGACATCGACCTGGAGCACGGCTTCAACGTCCCCAACGCCACCACCGCCGTTCAGCGGTTGCGCGAACAGGTGGGCGACGGATTCCTGCTGACCATGGCCCCGCAGACCCTCGACGTGCAGCCCGGCGGCAGCTACCTGGAGCTGATCGGCAACCTCAAGGACGTCATCACCGTCGTGCACACCCAGTACTACAACTCGGGTTCGATGAACGGCTGCGACGGCCAGGTGTACAGCCAGGGCTCGGTCGACTTCATCACCGCCCAGGCCTGCGGCCTGCTTCAGGTGCTGCGACCGGACCAGGTCTCGCTGGGCCTGCCCGCCGCGCCGTCGGCAGCGGGCAGCGGGTACGTGGAGCCCGCGGTGGTCGGCAACGCGCTGAACTGCCTGACCGCCGCGAAGGACTGCGGTCAGTACACCCCGGACCAACCGCACCCCGAGCTCAGCGGCGTCATGACCTGGTCCATCAACTGGGATGCCAGCAGCGGCAACGCCTTCTCGGACCCGGTCCGGGCGCATTTGGACACGCTGCCGTAATCAAGAACGACTCCGGTCGGGCATTCGGCCCACGATCACGGTGCTCCGCAACCCGACCGGAGTCGCGCGATCGTCACAGTCCGCAATCCACATGCTACGAAAAGTGAGATTCCGCACCAGGCGCACGTTCGCGCACACATTTCTGCCGTACCGCGCTACCCTGGAGGCATGTCAGCCGCGCTGGAGACCGTGTTGGCACGAGCCGGTTTAAAGGTCACCGCCAACGAATTCCTGACACTGGTCGAGGATGCAGCCAAGAAGCTCACCTCGCCCCAGGGAGACCCAGCCGCGCACTTCACCGACGCGGAACGGGCCGCCCTGAGCGAGGCGGGGCTGGACCTGACGCCGCTCAGCGACGCCGAAGTCGACCCCCGTGCGCGCACCGTCGCCGAGCAGGCGGTGCTGCGCGACACCGCGCTGTCGGTCAACCAGGCCGCCGAGCGGATCGGGGTGGACACCAGCCGCATCCGGCACCGGATCAGCGAACGCCGCCTGATCGGCTGGAAGGACCGCGGTGGCTGGCGGCTGCCCGCGTGGCAGTTCACCGACACCGACGCGCTGCCCGGCCTGGACGTGGTGCTCGCGCTGATGCCGGTGGACCAACCCTCGCTGGTGCTGGCCAACTTCATGACCACGCCGCAGGAGGACCTCGAACTCGGGGACCGCCCCGCGAGCCCGCGCGAGTGGCTGCTGGCAGGCGGCGACCCGCAGCGGGTGGCCGAGCTCGCCGCCACCATCGGCACCCCGGCCTGATCGCACACCCCATCCACCGAGAACTCGATCCAGGACCTCCATGGCACGGCTACCCCAGCCGCCTGCGCCCGCTGTGCTGCAGGCGATGCTCCGGCGCACCGAAGACGTCATCGCGGTGCCGGCCGGTACTCGCCTCGTGCGCGTTTTCACCACCGGGGGCAACCACCCCCAGCAGTGGAACAGCTTCCGCTACGCGGGTCCGCTGCCGCACGCCCGGTTCGACCCGCACCTGCCCAACGCGCAGGGCGGGCCGACGGTCACGCGCGAGCACGGCGTCCTGTACTTCTCG
Organism: Saccharopolyspora sp. NPDC002686; assembly: GCF_040295745.1. Lineage (NCBI taxonomy): Bacteria > Bacillati > Actinomycetota > Actinomycetes > Pseudonocardiales > Pseudonocardiaceae > Saccharopolyspora > Saccharopolyspora sp. NPDC002686. Next base: position 10,233 of record NZ_JBEOVY010000133.1, on the reverse strand, counting down.
CTGTCGGTGCAGACCTGCATCGCAGAGGTGTTCCAAGCGACTTCCACAGTGGACCGCCGGTCCCGCAGCCCGCAGCTGGTGCTGTTCCGTCCACGTCGGACGCTGCGCCTGCTCGACCTGACCGGCCTGTGGCCGACCCGCGCCGGCGCCTCGCAGGCGATCGCCACCGGACCCAAGCTGCGCACCCAGGCGTGGGCCCGCGGCATCCGCGCGGCCTACCCGGAGCTCGACGGCCTCTGGTACCGCTCCTCGATGGACGCGGGCAGCCCGTCGCTGTGCCTCTGGGATCCCCCGGCGGCCACGGCCCTGCCCGACTCCCCCGACGTCCTGCTCCCGCTGAGCCACCCGGGCCTGGACGTACCCCTGGGACGGGTGTGCAAAGAACTCAGCTACACCCTCCTGGACTGACGTTCGAGCCGCTGGCCTGAAACGCGAAGGTGCCCGGAGCTCCGCTGAGCTCCGGGCACCTTGGTTCGGGTCAGGCCTTCTCGGCCTGCTCCGCCTCCGATTCGACCTCGCCGTTCTTCTTGGCCTTGGCCAGGCTCGCCCAGGTCGTGATCGCCAGGACCAGGACGATGAAGCTCAGCGACATCCAGTTGGTGATCTCCAGCCACTCCGGCACCAGGTGGTACTCGTGGAACGCGTGGATGATCAGCTTGATGCCGATGAAGCCGAGGATCACGGCCAAGCCCACCGACAGGTAGATCAGCTTGTCCACCAGGCCGCCGAGCAGGAAGTACAGCTGCCGCAGCCCCATCAGCGCGAAGGCGTTGGCGGTGAAGACCAGGAACGGGTCCTGGGTGATGCCGAAGATCGCCGGGATCGAGTCGACGGCGAACAGCAGGTCGGCGCTGCCGATCGCGACGATGACCACGAACATCGGGGTCAGGAACTTCTTGCCGTCGATCTTCACGACCGACTTGTGTCCGTGGTAGTCATCGGTCACCGGGAACACCTTGCGCACCCAGCGGACGACGGCGTTCTCCTTGTACTCCTCGTCCTCGTCCTTCTTGCGCACCATGCTGACGGCGGTCCAGATCAGGAACGCGCCGAAGATGAAGAAGATCCAGACGAACTGCTCGATCAGCGCGGCGCCCACGGCGATGAAGGCACCTCGCATCACCAGCGCCAGCAGGATGCCGATCAGCAGCACGCGGTGCTGGTGGATCGACGGGACCGCGAAGCTCGACATGATCACCATGAAGATGAACAGGTTGTCGATGCTCAGCGAGTACTCGGTGATGTAACCGGTGAAGTACTGGATGGCGAAGTGCCCATCGCCGAAGATCCAGACACCGACGCCGAACGCCACCGCGCAAGCGACGTAGAAGGTGACCCAGCGCGCCGCCTCGCCCGTGGTGACCTCGTGCGGCTTGCGGTCCACGATCACCAGGTCGATCAGCAGCAGCAGGGCCAAACCGCCGAGCGTGGCGGCCCAGATCCACCACGGGATGTCGAGCCGGTCAGCGGCTCGTGATGCCTGCTGGGCCAACAACGTCACGTCGGCACCCATGGTCACCTCCGGTTCAGGGCGTACGCCAAAGGACCGGAGGTCTCTTCCACCGGCTTGGCAGCCGGTCGACGGCACCGGGCTTGTCCTGGCAAGTTCCGTGATGACGACGCCGCCGCGAAGGAATACTCCCCTCCACTTGCCAAGATTGTCACTTATGCGCACCCCTCGACACCAGCCGGGGGCCACCACAAGCAACGAACATCACGCACGGACCGTAATGGGCATATCCCCCAGGAGCAACGCTGGACACGCCGGTGGTGTCCCGACGGCGGCCGGATCGGGCCTTGTCCTCCCGCCGATCACCGTTATGATCACCCGGACCCGGTCCCAGCCGGGACCGCACGCGGGGATGCGGCAACGACCCGATGGCGGGCACGACGAGGTGTCCGGTTTCTGTTTGGTCTCTGGTTCATAGCTTCTTGGTCTTCGCACTCGTCTGGATACGAACCGGTGCTCCCCTCTTCCCCTACTGTCGAAAACGTGTCCGCATCCCGTCGTCGCCGCACGCGCATCGCGCTGGCCGCGCTGTCCTGCATCGCCGTGGTGGTGCTCACCGCTTTCCTGTGGAACGGTGAACAACCGCGCCACGCCACCCCGGAACGTCCGCGGGAGGCGATGGTCGACGTGGTGGACGGGCCCGACGACTCGCAGCGGATCCAGATCGACGTCACCCTCTACGCCCCGGCCGAGACCCCGGCGCCGACGATCCTGCTCGCGCACGGCTTCGGCGGCAGCAAGGCCGACACCGCCACGCAGGCCCAGGAACTGGTGCAGCGCGGCTTCACGGTGCTCACCTACTCCTCCCGCGGTTTCGGCCGGAGCACCGGCCAGATCGCGCTCAACGATCCCGACTACGAGGTCAAGGACGCCCAGCAGCTGCTGGACTGGCTGGCCCGCCAGCCCGAGGTGTCCCGCGACGGCGACGGCGATCCGAAGGTCGGCGTCACCGGCGCGTCCTACGGCGGCGCGCTGAGCCTGATGCTGGCCGGTGCCGACCACCGCGTCGACGCCATCGCCCCGGTGATGACCTACAACGACCTCGGCCAGGCGCTGCTGCCCAACAACGCTGCGCGCCAGGCCCGCGCCACCCCCACCCCGGCCGGTGGCTCGTTCAACGACAAGGGCGTGTTCAAGCAGGCGTGGGCCGGGCTGCTGTTCGCCGCCGGGAGCGCGCCGCGACCGCACGACGAGCCGGACACCGGGAGCAGCTCGCCGAACGGCCCGACCGGCCCGCAGGGGCAACCGCTGACCTGCGGCAACTTCACCGATCAGGTGTGCGCGGCCTACAGCGAGGTGGCGCAGACCGGGCGCGCCGGGCAGGCGACGCTGGACCTGCTGGCCCGGGTCTCGCCGAAGTCGGTGACCGCCGGCATCAAGGTGCCGACGCTGCTGGTGCAGGGCGAGCGCGACACCTTGTTCGGCCTCGACCAGTCCGACGCCAACGCCCGGCAGATCACCGCGGCCGGCGGCGAGGTCAAGACGATCTGGTTCGCCGGCGGCCACGACGGCGCCGAACCCGGGCCCGTGCAGCGCCAGCAGATCGCCGACTGGTTCGCCTTCCACCTCGGCGGTGTGGGGCCCGCGCCGGAACAGCCGAACGACTTCCAGTTCGACATCGCCGGGCGCCCGCAGCGCAACGGCGAGATCCCGGTCCGCACCATCACCGCCGACTCCTACCCGGGCGTGCAGGACGCCGAGCGCGTGCCGCGCTTCTCGCTGCCCCTGCACGGCCAGGCCACCGAAATCGTCAACCCGCCCGGCGGCAACCCGGCGGCGACCAGTTCGCTGCCCGGCGCCTCGCAGGCGCTCGACGCGGCGGGCAGCCTCGGCCAGTCGGTGGCGCGGGACCTGCCCGGCCAGACCGCGGTGTTCCGCACCGATCCGCTGGACAGCCAGCTGCTGATCTCCGGCACGCCGCGAACCCGGTTGTCGGTGGCCTCGGTGAAGGGCCAGCCCGCCACCGGCAGCGCGGTGCTGTTCGCCAAGCTCTACGACGTCGACCCGGACCAGAAGCGCACCCTGATCGGCAACGCGGTCTCCCCGCTGCACGTGACGGACCTGCCGCCGGACGGCACACCGGTCGAGGTCGACGTGGCGCTGCCCGGAGTGGTGCACCCGCTGGAGACCGGTCACCGCCTGGAACTGGTCGTCTCGACCACCGACCAGGCCTACGCGCGGCCGAAGGAACCCGCCGTGCACCGGGTCGGGCTCGCCGGGGGTGCCGAGGTGACGATCCCGTCGGTGCGCGGGACCGCGACCAGCGCCAACGCCGTGCCGGCCGAACCGCTGGTGGGCATCGGGGTGCTGGCCGGGCTGGTGCTGGCCGCCTGGGTGATCTCGCGGATCCGCCGCAAGAGCAGCGACGACCTGGACCCGATGCTGTCCGACACGCCGCTGGTGATCGCCGGGCTGACCAAGTCCTACCCGGACAAGCCCACCGCCGTGCAGGACCTGTCGATCCGCGTCGAGCGCGGCCAGATCGTGGGGCTGCTCGGCCCCAACGGCGCGGGCAAGACCACGACCCTGCGCATGCTGCTGGGACTGCTGCACCCGAGCTCCGGGCAGGTCCGGATCTTCGGCCACCGGCTGGTCCCCGGCGCCCCGGTGCTGTCGCGGGTCGGCGCGCTGGTGGAGACCCCCGGTTTCCTGCCGCACCTGTCCGGTGTGGACAACCTGCGCTACTACTGGGCGGCGACCGGACGGCCCATGCTGCAGGCCCGCTTCGACGAGGTCCTGCAGATCGCCGGCCTGGACAGCGCCGCGCAGCGCCGGGTGCGCACCTACAGCCAGGGCATGAAGCAGCGGTTGGCGATCGCCCAGGCCATGCTCGGCCTGCCGGAGCTGCTGGTGCTCGACGAGCCGACCAACGGGCTGGACCCGCCGCAGATCCACCAGATGCGCGAGATCCTGCGCCGCTACGCCGCCACCGGGCGGTCGGTGCTGGTGTCCAGCCACCTGCTCGCCGAGGTCGAGCAGACCTGCACCCACGTGGTCGTGATGCACAACGGTCGCCTGGTGACCACCGGCAGCGTGGCCGACATCGTCTCGGTCGACGGCGAGGCGACCTTCCGGGTCGACGAGCCGCAGCAGGCCGCCGCGGCGCTGCGCACGATCGAGGGGCTGGGCCAGGTGGAGGTCGACGGCGACCTGGTGCACGCCGACCTGGCCGGGCACAAGGCGGCCATCGCGGTCAACGTGCTGGTCGACGCCGGCGTCTCGGTGCACCAGGTGGGTCCGCGGCGGCGCCTGGAGGACGCTTTCCTGCAGCTGGTCGGAGAGGAGAAACGGTGACCGACGAGCCGCAGACCAGCGGGCCCGCGAAGGTCGGGCAGCTGGACACCACCGAGACCGCGCTGGTGCGCTCGGGGCGCAGCCACCCCGCGCAGCCGGACGGCGGCATCGAGGGCTACCGCGCGAAGCGGACGCTGCCGGTGCGGGTGGAGTTCGCCCGCCAGCTGCGGCGCCGCCGCACCCGGCTGACGCTGGGTTTCCTGGTGGTGCTGCCGGTGTTGCTGCTGCTGTCGTTCGAGATCGGTGACGCGGTCGGCCGCGGGCGGACCTTCGCCGACATGGCCACCGAGAGCGGGCTGAACTTCACCGCGTTCACCCTGTTCGCCTCGACCGGCTTCCTGCTGGTCGTGGTGGTCGCGCTGTTCTTCGGCGACACGGTGGCCAGCGAAGCGTCCTGGTCGAGCCTGAAGTACCTGCTGGCAGCGCCGGTCCCGCGGGTCCGGCTGCTGCGGCAGAAGGCGATCGTCGCCGGACTGCTGTCGATCTTCGGGCTGGTGCTGCTGACCGCGATCTCGCTGGGCGTGGGCGTGCTCTGGTACGGCGCCGGGAACATGGTGACCACCACCGGGGAATCGGTGCCGTTCGGCTCCGGGCTGGCGAGCCTGGCGGCGGCGACCGCTTACCTGGCCGTGCACCTGACCTGGATCGCAGGTCTGGCGCTGTGGTTGAGCGTGAGCACCGATGCGCCGCTGGGCGCGGTCGGCGGTGCGGTCGTGGTGTCGATCCTGTCGGAGATCCTCGACCAGATCAACGCGCTCGGGAGTCTGCGCACCTACCTGCCGACGCACTACTCGACCGCCTACGCCGACCTGCTCGGCGCGGACGTCGACTGGACGGAGGTCACGCACGGCGCTTTTTCCGCGCTGACCTACGCGACGCTGTTCACCGCGCTGGCGATCTGGCGCTTCCAGCGCAAGGACATCACGAGCTGACGGCTGTTCCGGCTGGTCGCGGTCGTTCCGTCCACACGCGACCAGCCGGCGGTCCACCCAGAACTCCTGGAATTGCGCCGAACGGAGGCGCAAGAATCACCCGAACGGGCCATTCGAAGCTCGCGCCCGATCCAGTTCGCACAGGTCAGCCGCGAACACCGCGACGTTCGCGCGCGGTTCCCGCGCCGATCCGCCCGCGGCCCGCCCGGCGACGACCGCACCGGGCCGGATCCGCGGTCATGCAGGAGTTTCACCCCGATCGGTGGCCGGTCCGCGCTTAATTGAAGCGTTTCCGAAGGTCAACACCCTCGCTACTGAATCTCCACTAGGGTCGCTAGGATCACTCCGGTGATGAGTTGATCAACAATCGAAACACCAGTAGTCCCGCGGTGACGTCCCCGACCCCCAGGCATCCGGTGCCCGTCGCCGTCTCCCCCGACCAAGGACGCTGATGTCTGAGTTCCCTCCTACCGCGTCGGAGCCCGACCGGTTACCCGCGTCGTCGCGCGACGCGGACGATGACCTGCGGCCCGAGCTGCAGCGACTGGTCCTGCTCCCGCTGACCGTCCTGCTCGTGCTCGCGGTCGCAGCAGCAGTGGTGCTGTCCCTCGACACACCCGTCGAGCTGCAGTACACCGTGCTCGGAATCGGAGCGGTCGGCTGCATCGCCGTGCTCTTCGCGGCCCACCGCAAGGCCACCGCAGCCGCCACCGAGATCAACCACCGGACCGAGGACTCCTCCCGGGACGTCCAGCGGTCCATCGACGACACCGCCCGCCGCGAGCGGCAGCGGGTCGACGCGCTGCGCAGCGAGATCGCGCAGGGCCGGGAAGAACTTCCCCGGCTGGTGGAACGGGTGCAGGCGGGCGAGCAGCCCGCGCCGAAGTGGCCCGCCGGCGAGCCCGCGGGCAACGACCCGTTCGAGCTGCTGTCCTACGAGATCCGGCAGGCGCAGGCCGCGGCCGAGTTCGCCGTTGTCCGCATGCACCAGTTCGCCGAGAGCGGCGCGGCCGTCGACCCGAGCGTCGCGGTGTTCGCCAACATCGCCCGCCGGGTGCAGTCGCTGGCGCACCGAGCGATCCAGCGGCTCGACGACCTCGAGCAGCGCGTCGAGGACCCCGACCTGCTCAAGGGCCTGTTCGCCGTCGACCACCTGGTCACCGGCGTTCGCCGGCAGGCGGAAAGCCTCGCCGTGCTCGGCGGTTCGATGCCGCGGCGCCAGTGGAGCCAGCCGGTCGCGATGTACACCGTGCTGCGCTCCTCGGTCGCCGAGGTCGAGCACTACGCCCGCGTCAAGGTGATCCCGCCGGTCGACGGCACGCTGCACGGCCACGCCGTCGCCGACGTCATCCACCTCGTCGCCGAGCTCGTCGAGAACGCGACCTCCTTCTCCGAACCCGACACCCAGGTCACCGTCAGCACCCAGCGGGTCACCGCCGGACTGGCGATCGACATCCGGGACCGCGGTCTGGGCATGAGCCAGGCCGACCGCCGCCAGCTGAACGAGCTGCTCGCCAACCCCGGCGCCGTGGACCGCGACGAGCGGCTCAAGGACGGCCGGATCGGCCTGTACGTGGTCGCGCAGATCGGTCAGCGGCACCAGGTCGCCGTCGAGCTCGAGAACAACATGTACGGCGGCACCGACGCCCACATCGTGATCCCGAACAAGCTGCTCGGCGAGGACGACGAGGCACCGGAGCCGGTGAAGTCCCCCGTGGACGCCATCGTGGCCCCGGAGCCGGCGCCCAAGCCGGCACCCGCGCCCGAACCGGCCCCCGCGCCGGAACCGGCCGCTCGGCCCGACCTGTCCTCCCGGCTGGAGCCGGCGGCCAAGCCGGCACCGGTCGCGCCGGAACCCGTCGCGGTCGAACCGGAGCCGGCCGTCGAGGCCTGGCCCGCGGCGCCCGAACCGGTCGTCGCGCCCGAGAACGGCACTCGCCGCGGGGTGCACCGCGCCCCCGTCGAGGCCATGGCCGGCAGCTCCAACGGGAGTTCCGCACCGAACTACGGGCGGCACTCCGGGATCGTGCCCATTTCGGCGACCAGCCCTTCGGACACGACCACCACCACCCAGTTCCCGAAAACGCAGCTCCCGAGCGAGCCGACCCCAACCGGGCAGTTCCCCGGGGAGAAGGTCCTCATCGACGAGAAGCGCCCGCCGCTACCGCGGCGCGATCGGTCCAAGAGCTACGTCGCCCCGGAGCTCGCCGGCGGTCCCCAAGCCGACGAAGCGCCGCGTGGCGGCCCCAACCCAGGCCTGTGGGCTGCATACCGGCAGGGTGCCGACTCCGACCGGCACCCCGACGAGCAGTCCGGCTGAACCGCTCGCTCCTTCCCCGCATTGATCCACAAGGAGTTCTACCCCGATGGCCAATGACGTGCCCGGTTCAACATCCGACCTGAGCTGGTTGCTCGCCGATCTGATGCGGCGAGTTCCGCACACCCGCTGCGCCCTGCTGGCCTCCTCGGACGGGCTGCGCCGATACCACCACGGACTGGATTCCGACGAGGCCGACGCACTGGCGGCCTGGGCCGCCGCGCAGTGCTCGCTGGCCCGCAACGCCGGTCACCGCTTCGGTGCCGGTGGCGGAGTCCGCCAGGTGGTGGCGGAGTTCGACGACATCATCTTCTTCGTCTCCGCCGCCGGCCCCGGCGCGGTGCTCGTCGTGCTCGCCACCCCGGAGGCGGACGCGGCGGTGCTGGGCTACGAGATCGCCCAGCTCGTCAAGCGCGTGCCCTCGCACCTCACCACCGCATCGCGGCAGCCCACCGCCGCGCGAAGCGCTGGCGATCTGGGCAGGTGACGATGTCGGGACCTCCGGACAAGATGTGGCTGGACAACGAAGCCGGCCCCCTGCTGCGGCCCTACTCGCTCACCAACGGCCGGACCCAACCATCCGCGACGCTGTCGCTGCAGTCGCTGGTGCGGGCCACCGGTCGGCTGACGCCGGAACGGGTCGAACCGACCCACGCCAAGATGCTGGAGCTCTGCCGGTTCGCCACCTCGGTCGCCGAGGTGTCCGCCCACCTGCGGCAGCCCGCCGTGGTCACCAAAGTACTGCTGTCCGACCTCATCGACTGGGGCGCGATCACCACGCGCGTGCCCACCGAGATGCCGGACCGAGATCAACTGGAGGCGTTGCTGCATGGTCTCCGACAGCTCTGAGCTGTTCCCGACCGCGTTCAAGTTCCTCGTCGCGGGCGGGTTCGGCGTCGGGAAGACCACGTTCGTCAGGTCGGTCAGCGAGATCGAACCGCTGACCACCGAGGAAACGCTCACCGTCGCCAGCATCGGCACCGATGACCTCACCGGTGTCGGCGAGAAGAAGACCACGACCGTGGCCATGGACTTCGGCCGCATCACGTTCGACCCGCAGAACATCGTGCTGTTCCTGTTCGGCACGCCGGGCCAGGAGCGGTTCTGGTTCATGTGGGAGGACCTGGTGCGCGGCGCGCTGGGCGCGGTGGTCCTGGCCGACACGCGGCGGCTGGAGGACTGCTTCGCCGCCGTGGAGTTCTTCGAGCAGCGCGGCATCGATTTCGTCATCGCCGTCAACCACTTCGAGGGCGGGTTCCACTACCGCCCGGAGGAGGTGCGCGAAGCTCTGGACATCAAGCCGCACATCCCGGTCGTGATGTGCGACGCGCGCGATCGCCGCTCGGCGGCATCGGTGCTGGTGCAGCTGACCGAACACGTCCTGACATCACGTCCACTGTAGACGCCATTTGGAAACGGAGTCCCCCATGACGACCTTCGACGAATCCGGCTACCGGCGCCTGACCCCGGTCGACACCCACGGGGCGGAGCGGGCCGCGCGTCTGCAAGAGCTCGGGTTGGGCGAACGCCCGGAGCCGGAGTTCGAGGAGTTCGCCAAGCGGGTCGCGAAGACCCTCGGTGTGCCCAACGCGATGGTCAACTTCATCAGCGCGACCCAGCAGTACGTCGGCGGCCTGTACTCGCAGGCCATGCCCGACGAGGGCGCGTCCGCCGGTCCGGAGATGCGCACCGCGCCGCTGGACACCGGCTACTGCCCGCACGTCATCGCGCGCGGCATCGCGCTGGTGCTCGAGGACGTCTGCGACTACCCGCGGTTCGCGGGCAACGACATCGTGGACCGGATGAACGTCCGCTCCTACCTGGGTGCGCCGCTGATCGACCGCACCGGCACCGCGCTGGGCACGCTCTGCGTCATCGACAGCGAGGTCCGCCCGTGGGGCCGCGACGGCCTCCACGCCATCAAGTCGCTCGCAAGCGAAGGCGTGGAGCTCATCCACAGCCGCGAACGACAGGGCTGAAGAGCCGGTCTTCGACCCTCTACAACGAGAAGAGCCCCGGCGTTTCACCAGGTGAAGCGCTGGGGCTCTTCTCGTTCTCCGGGCTGGGCCGTGCGCGCGGGGGTGAGGGGGGGCCCGCGCGGCGCGGGGTGGGGTGTGCCGGCGCCGCCTAGGGGGGAGGGGGGTGTGGTTTTCGCGGGGGCGCGGCGGGGAAAAACCCCA
>NZ_JBEOVY010000132.1:0-18904 GCF_040295745.1 Saccharopolyspora sp. NPDC002686 | reverse complement strand
GGATTCGAACCTGCGACCTCTGGGTTATGAGCCCAGCGAGCTACCGAACTGCTCCACCCCGCGCCAGCAACCTTTCCGGCTGCGCTCTTCTGTTGTGCCGCTAACTTTACACACCCCCAAAACCCCACCGACAAGGGGGTCCCCAAAACCCAAAAAACCCATCCCCACCAGCAAAAACACCCCACCGAAAGGTCTATCCAACCCCGGAAGGCCGCAGAACCCCGAGAACAGAGATTTCGCCGCGCTCCCCGGCGCAGGACCACCACCGACGGCAAAGCCAAAAAGCTGGTCTCCACCCAGGCCGGGAACGCACCCCCAGGCGAGGAGCCGACGAAAAGCGACCACCGCACCGTGGGGGTTTACGGGGGCTCGGCCCCCGCATGGAAATGAAGTCCAACGGGAAAAGGGCCCCGACATCGTCGGGGCCCTTGACCATTCGAATGGTAGCGGGGACAGGATTCGAACCTGCGACCTCTGGGTTATGAGCCCAGCGAGCTACCGAACTGCTCCACCCCGCGTCGTGTGTCCTTAACCTTACGGACTGCGGAAGCCTAGTGCAAATCCGGGGGCCTGAAAAGTGACGCACGGCATTCTGCACCCGATCGGACGTCTCGGAAACGCCGAGGGGCGAGGACCGCCGCGGTCCTCGCCCCTCACTGCGAATCGGCTGGTCAGCCGCCGCTGCCCTGCGACTTCTCGAAGCGCTTGATGGCGTCGTCGAGCTGCTGGTAGGCCGAGCCCAGGTCACCGAAGTTGCCGGACTGCTGCGCCTTCCGGACGTGCTCCAGGGCGGCCCGGATGTCGCTGACGGACTTGTCCAGCTCCGGGTTGCCGCCCGGCGTCTGCCCCGGCGGCGGGGTCTGCCCCGGTGCCGGCGGCTGCTGGTGCTCGCCGGTCTGGGTGCCCTGCCCGGCGCCGGAGCCGAACACCTGGTCCAGCGCGCCCTGCAGGGTCTCGGAGAAGCCGACCTTGCCGCCGAAGGACACCAGCACCCGGGCCAGCTGCGGGTAGGACTCCTGCTCGTTGCGCTGGATGTAGATCGGCTCGATGTAGAGCAGACCGCCCGCCACCGGCAGCGTCAGCAGGTTGCCGAAGATCGCGTTGACGTTCGGGTTGTTGAACAGGGTGCGGTTCTCGGTGACCTCCGGAGTCGACTCCATCTGGTTCTGCACCTGGTTCGGACCCGGCGTGAGGGTGTTGGTCGGCAATCTCAGCACCCTGAGCTTGCCGTAGTCCTGCGGATCCGAGGAGGCCGAAACCCACGCCGACATGTTCTGCCGCTTCAGCGCGGTGAGCGCACTGGTCAGCTGGAAGGTCGGGTCCTTCTGGTCACCGATCTGCGCCAGCACGTAGTAGGGCGGCTGCTGCCCTTCGGCGCTGGCCGTGTTGCCGCGAGCGGTCGGGTCGGACGGCACCTCCCAGAAGGTCTGGGTGGAGAAGAAGTCGCCCGGGTTGTCGACGTGGTACTCGGTGAGCAGCTTGCGCTGCACCTTGAAGATGTCCTCCGGGTACCGGAAGTGGTCGCGCAGCTCGGGGCTGATCTCGCTGGACGGCTTGACCACGCCCGGGAACACGCCCTCCCAGGCCTTGAGCACCGGGTCCTTGTCGTCCACCGAGTAGAGCTCGACGTTGCCGTCGTAGGCGTCGACGGTCGCCTTGACCGAGTTGCGGATGTAGTTGATCTGCTGGTTCGGCTGCCGCTCGACGCCGGTGAGGGTGTCGTTGGTGGCCTCGCCCAGCTCGGTCAGCTGCGAGTACGGGTAGTTGTTCAGCGTGGTGTAGCCGTCGACGATCCACTTGATGCGGCCGTCGACCACCGCCGGGTACGGGTCGCCGTCGAGCTTCAGCCAGGGCGCGACCTTCTGCACGCGGTCTCGCGGGTTGCGCTCGTACATGATCTTCGAGTCGCTGCCGATCACACCGCTGAACAGGAAGTTCCGCTCGCCGTAGTAGGCGGCGAAGACCATCCGCTGGAACAGGTTGCCGACCGGGACACCGCCGAGGCCGGTGTAGGTGTACTGCTGCTGGTCGGTGTCGTACTCGCGCGGCGCCTCGCCCGGGTTGCCGCCGACGATCACGTAGTCGTTGCGGCCCACCAGCTCGCCGTAGTAGACGCGCGGCTGCTTGACCGGGATGGCGCCCTTGCCGTCGTTGGCCACGTCGCTGATCTGGAAGACCGGGTAGCCGCCCTGGGTGGCGCCTTCGCGGAAGGTCGAGTCGACCCGGTCGGCCGGCGCGGCGACGAAACCGTTGCCGTGCGTGTAGACGGTGTGCCGGTTGATCCAGTTCTGCTGGTTGACCGCCAGGCCGTCGGTGTTGAGCTCGCGCAGCGCCACCAGGTAGTCGCGGAGCTTGCCGTCGCCGTCGCGGTAGCGGTCGACGTCCAGCTTGTCGGTGAAGCCGTAGAAGTTGTACTGCTGGGTCAGCTGGGTGAACGTCGGGGCCAGCACGTTCGGGTCCAGCAGCCGGATGTTCGGGATGGTGCCCTTGTCCGCGGCGACCTCGTTGGGCTGCAGCTGGGTGCGGCCCGGGTAGTCGGTGATGTCGACCTTGTCCGGGCCGATGCCGAACGCCGACTTCGTCGCCGCCAGGTTGCGCTCGATCGACTCGGCCTCGCGCTGGTTGGCGTTCGGCCGCACCGAGAACTGCTCGAGCAGGGCCGGCCACACCGCGCCGACCACCACGCTGGACAGCACCAGCAGCACCGCGGCCAGCGCCGGGATCTGCAGGTTCTTCAGGAAGATCACCGCGAAGAACGCCAGGGCGCAGAACACCGCGATGCACATCAGGATCAGCTTGGCGGGCATCACCGCGTTCAGGTCGGTGTAGCTGGCACCGGTGAACAGCGAGTTGCGCTGGGACAGCAGCAGGTCGTAGCGGTCCAGGAAGTAGCTGACCGCCTTGAGCAGCACGAACAGCCCGGCCAGCACCGCGAGCTGGACGCGCGCGGGCATGGACAGCTGCCCGGAGCGACCAGCCAGCCGGATGCCGCCGAAGATGTAGTGGGTGATCAGCGCACCGATGAACGACACGGTGACCGCGATGAACGCCCACGACAGCAGCAGCCGCCAGAACGGCAGCTGGAACGTGTAGAAGCTGATGTCGTTGCCGAACTCCGGGTCGGTCTGCCCGAACGGCACGCTGTGCAGCCACAGCTGCAGGGTCTGCCAGTCGGCCTGCGCGGCCAGCCCGCCGATCACGCCGATCACGATCGGGATGCCCAGGCCGAACAGCCGGGACCGCTCGGTGACCACCGTGCGGTACCGCGCCAGCGGGTCGTCCGGGCCGCTGATCGGCACGAACACCGGCCGGTTGCGGTAGGCCAACCACAGGTTCAGGCCCAGCACCACGCCGAGGAAGACCGCGGCGCCCACTCCGAGCCCGGCACGGGAGAACAGCTGGGTGGTGAAGACCCCCCGATAGCCGACCTCCCCGTACCAGAGCCAGTCCACGTAGGTGCCCAGCAGACGCGATCCGGCGATCAGGGCGACCAGCACGATGCCGCCCAGGATCAGCAGTATCCGACTTCGCCGGGACAGTTTCGGCATTCCGACCGGGGGCCGCATGGCCACAGCGCACGCTCCTGGTGACGATCAGCGGGCAGGTGGGGGCGGTGCCGGTGCCAACCACCACCGACCGCCCTCGTGATGTTCAACTCTACGGCCCCGGTGTGAAGTTCCTGGAAGGGGCTTCGCGAATTGGATTAATCCGACATCTCGCCGCGCCGGGGTGCGCCGTTCGGGCCGCCGCGGCGGTGCGACCATGAACGACATGTCGCAGACCCCCGAACACGACCTGACCGCGGCGCTGCCGACGGCCACCCGCGAGGTCGAGGAGTTCGTCGCCGCCGCCGGGTGGGACCAGCCCACCCAGGTGTTCGCCCTGGTGTCCACGCAGAGCCTGCTGGCCGCCGAACCGGGGCTGGCCGACCAGCTCGACCCGGCATCGCCGCTCACCCCGATCGCCCAGGAGTCCCTGCCCGCCGAGGACCTCGCCGAAGCGCTGGGCCACATCGAGTGGCCGGAGCAGGTCGCCGGGTGCGCGCTGGTGCAGGAGATCGTGGTGCTGCCGCCGGAGGCGGAGGCCGGGCTCCCGAGCGACGCGGCGGAGGCGAGCAAGGTCGCCGCCGAGCACCCGGAGCGCCGCGAGGCGCGACTGGTCGCGTCGGTGCTGCGCAACGGTGCCGAGTTCTGCGTGATGCGCCTGCGCGTCGAGGACGGCGAGGAGAGCGAGCTCCTCGCGGACACCTCGCTGGCGCCGAACCTGCTCGCCGCGCTGCACGCGACCTTCGCGGAGTGATCTCGCACCCCTGAAGTGCGGAGAAGCCCCCTGGGAACGACTCGCTCCCAGGGGGCTTCTCTGATCTTGGTCTTCGGTTGAACAAGCCTGAAAACAGGCTTCGCGAGGTCAGCAGCTGGTCGGGACCTTGCCCTCGCGGATGGCGTCGAGCGCCTTGGTGGCGTCCTGGAGGGTGGCCACCCGGGCCAGCTGGAGGCCGTCCGGAGCCTGCGCCTTCGCCTCCGCGCAGTTGCCGTCCGGCACCAGGAAGGTCGTCGCCCCGGCTTCCCGGGCCTTGATCATCTTGAACGGGATTCCGCCGATCGGGTTCACCTGGCCGTCCGGGGTGATCTCCCCGGTGCCCGCCACGAACTGGCCGCCGTTGAGCTCGCCCGGCGTGAGCTTGTCGATGATCGCCAGCGTGAACATCAGGCCCGCCGAGGGCCCGCCCACGTCCGCCAGGCTGATCTTGATGTCGAAGTTGACGTCCGGGCGCTCGATCGCCGCCACCCCGAGGAAGCCCTGGTCGTGCCCCTCCGGACCCTGCGCGAGCTGCACGCTGGCGACCTGCTCCGGCTGGTCGTCGTGGCGGAACCGGATCTCCACCCGGTCACCGGCCTTGGTGCCGTTCAGGGCCGACCGCAGCGCCTGCGGGTCGGTCACCGGTCGGCCGTTGGCCTCCAGCAGGCGGTCCCCCGGCGCCAGCACGCCGTCCGCCGGGCTGCCCTTGACGATCTGCCCGGCCAGCACCTTCTTCGGGTAGCCGAGGTAGCTCAGGGCCGCCGTCTCCGCGGTGGTCTGCGAGTCGTTGAACGCCTCGGTGTTCTCCTGCTCGATCTGCTGCTCGCTCTTGTCCGGCGGGAAGTACAGATCGCGCGGCGCCAGCGCGTAGCGCCCGCTGGCCCACAGGCCGAGCGCGCCGAACACCGACAGCTGGTCGGTCACCGACACCGTGGTCATGTTCAGGTGACCGCCGGTCGGGAAGGTCTGCTGACCATCGATGCTGATGACGGGCGTGTCGCCGTCGAGTCCGAGGGTGTCGTACGTCGGTCCCGGACCGAGCGCCACGTACGGCACCCGGACGAACGCACCGAGCAAGCCGAAGGCGACAACCAGCACGACGCTCATCAGCAGCGTCCAGGTACGGCGGTTCACGAGGCGACAGCGTACGTGTTCGCTGTTGGCGATGTGTGCGGTGTTCGCGCACATCGAGCGCCGGACGGCTTCTACCTGGCGGCTCAGGCCGCGTACCGTGGATGTATGACCAACTTGCCGTTCGGGTTCGGCTCGCAGGACCCAGACGACCCCGACAAGGGCGACTCGTCGAAAGGCCGCTCTGAGGGTGGCGCCGGAAACTTCGGGGACACTCCCTTCGGTTTCGCCGGCATGCCCGGTCCGGGCGGCATGCCCAACTTCGACATGAGCCAGCTCGGCCAGATGCTGACCCAGCTCGGCCAGGCGCTCAGCTCCGGCAGCGCCGGCCCCGGCGGGTCCGGCGGCGGGCCGGTGAACTACGACCTCGCCAAGCAGCTCGCGGTGCAGCAGCTGCACAACAACCAGCGCACCGAACGCCCCAGCCAGGAGCAGGTCAAGGCGATCGACGACGCGGTGCGGCTCGCCGAGCTCTGGCTCGACGCCGCCACCTCGCTGCCCGCCGGCGTGCGCTCGGTGCAGACCTGGTCGTCCGTGGACTGGGTGGAGAAGACGCTGCCCACCTGGCAGCGGCTGTGCGACCCGGTGGCCCAGCGGATGTCCAGCGCCTGGCTGGAGGCGCTGCCGGAGGAGGCCAAGCAGGCCGCCGGCCCGCTGCTGTCCATGCTCGGCCAGATGGGCGGCATGACCTTCGGCTCGCAGCTCGGCAACGGCCTGGCCCAGCTCGGCAGCGAGGTGCTGACCTCCACCGACGTCGGCCTGCCGCTCGGCCCGACCGGCACCGCCGCGCTGCTGCCCGCCAACATCCAGGCCTTCGTGGAGGGCATGGACCGGCCGGTCAGCGAGGCGACGGTGTTCCTGGCCGCCCGCGAAGCCGCGCACCACCGCCTGTTCAGCCACGTGCCGTGGTTGGCGCAGCGACTGCTCGCCACCGTCGAGGAGTACGCGCGCGGCATCAGCATCGACACCTCGGCGCTGGAAGACCTGGCCGGGAAGATCGATCCGTCCAACCCGAGCTCGATGCAGGAGCTGATGGGCTCCGGGATGCTCGAGCCCAAGACCACCCCGGAGCAGGAGGCCGCGCTGAAGCGGCTGGAGACGCTGCTCGCGCTGGTCGAGGGCTGGGTCGACGTGGTCGTCTCCGATGCCGTCGGCGAACGGCTGCCGGGTGCCGACGCGCTGGGCGAGATGGTGCGGCGCCGCCGGGCGACCGGTGGTCCCGCCGAGCAGACCTTCGCCACGCTGATCGGCCTGGAGCTGCGCCCGCGCCGGATGCGGGACGCGGCGAACCTGTGGCGGCTGATGACCGAGCGGCACGGCGCCGAGAGCCGGGACCGGATCTGGGACCACCCGGACCTGCTGCCGGACAGCTCGGACCTGGACGAGCCGCTCGACTTCGCCGACCGCTGGGGCAGCACCCCCGCCGACCTGGACGACCCGATCGCCGCGATCCGCCGCGCCGAGGCCGAAGAGGCCGCGAAGTCCGGCGAGAACGACACCGGCGAAGACGGCACGGGCGAGGACCGGCCGAAGCGCGACGACCAGTCCTGACCTGCTGACCGACGGGCTGAGCGACACCCCCTCGGGGACGTTCCTCAGCCCGTCGTGCTGTTCAGGGACTCGCAGGACGAGTTCGAGGACAGATTCCTCACCGGGTCCCGTCGCCGTCCGCTTCGATGTCGAGGTGCGCGGCCGCGGAGAGCCCTTCCAGGTAGCCGATGGCCCGCTCGGTCTTCGGGTAGCGGCGAACCCACTTCCAGAAGTCCGGGCCGTGACCGGGCACCAGCAGGTGCGCCAGCTCGTGGACGAGCACGTAATCGAGCACCCAACCGGGTACATCTCGGAGGCGTCGACTCACCCGGATGGTGGCCTCGCTCGGGGTGCAGGAGGCCCAGCGGGTGCGCATCGGCGCCACCCACCGCACACCGTTCGGTTCGGCCCGGCCGTCCAGGTACTTCTCGGACAGCTCGTGGCAGCGCTCGACGAGCGCCTCGTCGGACTCGCGCGCAGGCGAGCGGCGACGCGTTTCGCTTCGCTGGAGACGGCTGAGCATGTCCGCCACCCAGCGCTTTTCTTCCGCACGGGTCATCCGCGCCGGAAGCAGCACCACGATCTTGTCACCGTCGCGATAGGCGCTCACCGTTTGGCGGCGGCGCTTGCTGCGGCGCACCTCGACCTCGGGTTCAGCCACGAAAATGGACCCTAGCGAGTAAGGCCGACAATCGGATCCTCCGGTGAGCCGCACCACATCGCCTACGCACCGTTACCCCTCGAGGGATTACCCGATTAAGTCGAACATGCGATGCTCTTAATGCATGCATGTCGTATAGCCCACATGTACCGTTCCCCCAGCCGCCCGGAGGAGGGCGCAGCCGATCCAGCCAGCGAGCTGGGTCACGACATTAAGGAGGGGAGCCGTGGCCGAGACCTACAACGGCTACTGCGTCAAGTGCCGCGAGAAGCGCGACTTCTCCGGCGAGGTCTCCGAGACCAACGGTCGCCGGATGGCCAAGGGCACCTGCCCGGTCTGCGGCACCAAGATGACCCGCATCCTCGGCAAGGCGTGACCCGGGCCCGGGTGGGCCGCCGCAGGCCCACCCGCCTGTCCGACGACCCGCCGGACGCCGCAGCGGTCGCCCACCGCTGCGCCGGGGACGCATGCGCCCTCTCCCGCCCGCAATGGTTCGCACCAGGCGAAATGCGCAAACCGCGCTCGAGCGGTTCGCACCCGCGATTCCGGCTGACTTCACCCGGAAAGACGCCTCGCACCGTTCTCCGCAGATCGGCGGAGCAATCGAATCCACCTGGCGTCGCAAAGTCCGCGCCAACCTGGCCATCGCGCCCCAAGGCGCGCCCGGAAACCTCTAGCATGTGACTGGGTTCCCCGATTTCGAACGCGTCTTCGGACGCCTCCGGGATCGGGAGGGTTTTCCTGCGCGCACCAAGGAGAATTCGTGGCCGACATCCCGCGCCGGGCAGCGCACCGCACCGCCAAGCTCGCCAGCCTGCCGCTGGGTGTCGCCGGTCGACTGGCGGCCGGCTGGGGCAAGCGGCTCACCGGCCAGGACGCCGCCCAGATCAACGCCGAGGTGTCGGCCAAGACCGCGGAGCAGCTGTTCTCCGTGCTCGGCCAGCTCAAGGGCGGCGCGATGAAGTTCGGCCAAGCGCTGAGCGTCTTCGAAGCAGCCGTTCCCGACGAGATGGCCGGCCCGTACCGCGAGGCGCTCACCAAGCTGCAGGCCGCCGCTCCGCCCATGGAGGCCGGCAGCGTGCACCGGGTGCTGACCGAGCAGCTCGGCAGCGGCTGGCGCAAGCGGTTCAGCGAGTTCGACGACACCCCCGCCGCCGCGGCCAGCATCGGCCAGGTCCACCGGGCGGTCTGGCACGACGGCCGCGAGGTCGCGGTGAAGGTCCAGTACCTGGGCGCGGACGAGGCGCTGCGCTCCGATCTGCGCCAGCTGACGCGGTTCTCCCGGCTGTTCCAGTCGCTGGCGCCCGGCGCGGAGGTCAAGCCCCTGCTGACCGAGCTGCAGGACCGGATGGTCGAGGAGCTGGACTACCGCACCGAGGCCGACAACCAGCGGGCCTTCGCCAAGGTGTTCAAGGACGACGAGCGCGTCCGGGTGCCCGCGGTGGTGGCGAGCGCCCCCAAGGTGGTCGTCACGGAGTGGGTGACCGGCACCCCGTACTCGCGGATCATCGCCGACGGCGACCGCGAGCAGCGCGACACCGCCGGTCAGCTGCTCGCCGAGTTCCACTACTCCGCGCCTTCGCGGGTCGGACTGCTGCACGCCGATCCGCATCCCGGCAACTTCATGCTGCTGCCGGACGGCCGGCTCTGCGTGATCGACTTCGGCGCGGTGTCCCGGCTGCCCGACGGCCTGCCCACCACCTTCGGCCGGATGGTCCGCCTGGCCCTGGAGGACAAGCCCGCCGAGCTGCTCGACCTGCTGCGCGCCGAGCGGTTCGTGCAGCCCGACCGCGAGCTGCGGGGCGAGGACGTGCTGGCCTACCTGGCCCCGTTCGTCGACCCCGTCCGCACCTCGACGTTCCGCTTCACCCGGCGTTGGCTGCAGCGGCAGGCCGAGCGGGTCGGTGATCTGCGCAGCCCCGACTTCCGCACCGGCCGCTCGCTGAACCTGCCCCCGGACTACCTGCTCATCCACCGCGTGACGCTGGGCGCGACCGGGATCCTGTGCCAGCTCGACGCGGAGGTCGGGGCCCGCGACATCATCGCCCGGTGGCAGCCCGGCTTCACCGACTGACCGCTGCCGTCACCGGGTTCCGACGTGGACCGTGTTGGCGGTCAGGTAGTAGACGTCGTCGCGGTTCGCGGCGCAGTGCTCGCCGCTCTCGTCCACCAGCTGGTCGAGCGCTTCGAGATCCGCCGGGGCCAGTCCGTCCTCCGCGTGTCTGCGCAGCAGTTGCAGCCGGCGGAGCACCGCGCTGCGGCCGACCTCGTCCAGCGGAGCCGGCCGGTCCACCAGGTAGCTCCACGAGCGCACGTCGGACAGCCCGGCCTGGCTCAACGCCTTGCCCCAGCCCACCGGCAGCCGAGCCGAACCGTCCATCTCGGCGCGCATTTGCTGGAACGACTGGTCGCGCGCAGCGATCAGCCTCGCCTCGAGCCCGGGCTCGCCCAGTCCGACGTCGTCGGGCAGCACCCTGGTCTGCAGCCCGAACTCGATGATCGCCAGCCGGCCGCCCGGACGCACCAGCTCAGCGAGCCGCCGCAGCCCGGCCAGCTGGTCCGGCAGGTGGTGCACGACGAACGCGGCGAACACCAGATCGGCCTGGGCAGGCGCTCCGGCCTGCACCACCGCCTCGGCCAGCCCGTCCTCGGCGGCGTCGGCCCGGACCGCGTGCACGGTCACCCGGTCCGACACCGCCCCGGCCCGCTCCCCGGCCGCCGCGAGCAGTTCCGGCGCGGTGTCCACCACCGTCACATCGCCACCGGATTCCGCCAGCGCCGCGGCGAACGCGGCCGCGGTGCCGCCGGCCCCGGCGCCGATCTCCAGCACGGTGCGGTCCCCCGGCCGCACCAGCTTGCCGACCACCTCCGCGATCTCAGGCGCGTTCAGCTCGTCGGCCGCCCGCAAGCGCTCCAGGTGCGCGTCCCAGTCGATGTTGTCGTGCGAATGCATACCCACGAACGACAACCCTACGACGCACGTTTTCCGCTTTGCAGTTCTCAAGGTGCACGGTTTCCGGTCGCTGTCGCCCAGAATGCGACGGCGACCGGAAACCCGTTGTGCCTCAACGTGGTTCGGCGACGATCAGAAACATCGCTGCGCGGAATCGGCCCGCCGGTGCGCGTAGGCGGCCAGCCACCGCCACCAGCGCCCGGCGGACATGTTCCGTGCAAGGCGTTGTCGATGCGCTTCCTCGCGCAGTTCGATCATCCGCAACCGGGTCATCTCTTCAGGTGCCATTGCTCATTCCTCGTTCGTCGAAGTGCCGGAGCACGGGGTCGTTGATCGGATCGGCGTTACGCCGCCTGCTCCTGGCGGCGGTTCGGGACTGCGGCCGGCCGGTCGGCGGGCAGCGGGTGCTTGCGCGGGCGGCCGCGCGGGCGCTTGCGGGCGACCACCGCACCGCGCTCGAAGATCTCGCCGCCCCAGACGCCCCAGGGCTCGCCGCGGGACACCGCACCGGCAAGGCACTGCGCCCGGATCGGGCAGTCGGCGCACCGCGCCTTGGCCTGGTCCAGTTCCCGTGGGTTCTCGGCGAACCACAGGTCCGGGTCCTGTCGGCAGGGCAGCTCGTCGTCCAGGCCAGGTGCGCTGTTGAGCAGCCCGGCGACGCTGTCAGCAGCTGGCTGCAAGTCCGTGCCCGAGTTCGATATCGGCACACTCGCGGTCAACATGCGACTTCCTCCTGTAGTCGATCGGAAGCAGGTCGTGGTTGTGGATGTGGAAATGTCGGCAACACAAGAAGGCCGCGGACCCAAACGCTGGTCCGCGGCCTTCGAGAAGCCTGAGAGGCGCCCCTAGATCAGTGGATCAGGGATTCGCCGACGAACGGACCTACGCGGGGCCACCGCGCTCACCGGGAGCGCGCGGAACCAACGCGGCTGGAACTTTCGGCCATAACCGCCGTGAGAATCAGCTGGGAACGGCGCAAAAGTGATACGGAACAGCGCGATGGCCCCGGCCATCAGGTGGCAGGGGGTGCTGTTGATCAGATTCGTGAACACCAGAGCCACCTCCCATCCAGGGCTTCAGATCGCGGTCCGGTCGACCGCAACTCGCGCTCCTGCAGGTTATTGGCAGGGCGGCACCGGTCGCAACGTATTTTTCAAAGATTCCGCCCGATGGCCTGAAAAACGCCACCACCAGGCGTTTTACCTCGCGCCGGGACGGTCGCCCGCGACCAGCGCGAGGACGTCGGTGCCGAACTTCTGCACCTTCGACGCCCCGATCCCGGAGATGCTCACCAGCGCGCTCTCGTCGACCGGGCGCTGCTCGGCGATCGCGGTCAGCGTGGCATCGGTGAACACCACGTAGGCGGGCACCTTCAACTGCCGGGCCCGCTCGCTGCGCCACGCCTTCAGCTGGGACAGCAGGTCTTCGTCCACATCGGACGGGCAGTCCGCGCAGCGCCCCAGCTTGATGTCCATCGTGCCGGCCAGCGTGGCGTTGCAGATCCGGCAACGCGGTTTGACCGGCTTGGCCAGCTTCGGCAGCTGCTCGCGCTGCTTGACCCGGCCCGGCAGCGCGGCCGGGTGCTCGTCCGGGACCAGGCTGTACAGGAACCGGCTGCGGCGCCGGTAGCGCCGACCGCCGGCGCGCGCCAGCGCCCACGACAAGCACAGGTGCTCGCGGGCCCGGGTCACCCCGACGTAGAGCAGCCTGCGCTCCTCCTCGACCGCCGCATCGGTGTCGGCGTGCTGGATCGGCAGCGTCCCCTCGACCAGACCGGCGAGGAACACCGCGTCCCACTCCAAGCCCTTCGCCGCGTGCAGCGAGGCCAGCGTGACGCCCTCGACCGTCGGCGGGTGCTGCGACTCGGCGCGCGCGTCCAGCTCCGCGACGTAGCGGGCCAGGTCCGCGTCGGGCACCGTCGCCGCGAGCTCCTCGGAGAGCTCCACGAGCGCTATCAACGACTCCCAGCGCTCACGGGCAGCGCCACCGGCCGGCGGCTCGTCGGTCAGTCCGACCTCGAGCAGCACGTCGCGGACGGTTGCGGGCAGGTCTTGCGCGCCTTCGTCGCGGGCGACGGCAGCCCGCAACGTGACCATCGCCTGCCGCACCTCGGCACGCGCGAAGAAGCGCTCACCGCCGCGGACCTGGTACGGGATCTCGGCGTCGGACAGCGCCTTCTCGTAGACCTCCGACTGCGCGTTGACCCGGAACAGCACCGCGATCTCCGACAGCGCCACCCCGCGCTTGGCCAGCTGAGCGATCTTGCGCGCGATCGCCTCCGCCTCCTCGGTCTCGTCGTCGTACTCGGCGAAGTCCGGGCGCGGCCCGTCCGGGCGCTGGCCGATCAGCTTCAGCCGGGTGCCCGCCGGGCGCTCCCGGGCCGCACCGATGACCTGGTTGGCCAGCGACACCACCTGCGGCGTGCTGCGGTAGTCCCGCTCCAGGCGGACCACGGTGGCCTCCGGGAACCGGCGCGGGAACGCGATCAGCCACTTCGGCGAAGCGCCCGCGAACGAGTAGATCGTCTGGTTCGCGTCGCCGACCACCGTGAGGTCGTCGCGGTTGCCGAGCCAGGCGTCGAGCACGCGCTGCTGCAGCGGGTTGACGTCCTGGTACTCGTCCACCACGAACGAGCGGTAGCGGCTGCGGAACTCCTCGGCGATGTCGGAGCGGTCCTCCAGGATCGCCGCGATGTGCAGCAGCAGGTCGTCGAAGTCGAGGACCTGCGCGCGGTTCTTGAGCTGCTCGTAGGCCGCGAAGGCCTTGCTCAGCTGCTCGGGCAGCACCGGGACGTCGCGCCCGGCGGCGGCAGCGGCGGCCGGGTACTGCTCCGGGCCGATCAGCGAGGACTTGGCCCACTCGATCTCGCTGGCCAGGTCCCGGACGTCCTCCTTCTCGGTGGACAGCCCGATCTTGTTCGCGGCCTGCATCATCAGCCGGAACTTGTTGTCCGTCAGCTGCCACATGTGCGTTTCGTGCACCCGCGGCCAGAAGTAGCGCAGCTGCCGGAACGCCGCGGCGTGGAAGGTCTGGGCCTGCACCCCCGCCGCGTCCAGGCCGCGCAGCCGGGTGCGCATCTCCCCCGCCGCACGAGCGGTGAAGGTCACCGCGAGCACCTGCTGCGGCGCGACGAGCCCGCGCTGCACGAGGTAGGCGATGCGGTGGGTGATGGTCCGGGTCTTGCCGGTGCCCGCACCGGCGAGGACGCACACGGGCCCGCGTGGTGCGATGACCGCCTGCCGCTGCTCCGGATCGAGACCTTCCAGGAGTCGCGGTTGTTCGGCCATGCCCGGCATCTTCGCAGACCTGCTCGCCCGATCGGGGCCACACCCCGAAGACCGAACCGCGTGTCGAGAACCGCCACCGAGTGGTTCACCCGCGCAATCGAGCGGTGATCATGCCGGTGAACTGGGGAAATGCATTCGGCGTCGATGGGTTCGCCGGCGTGATCCGGGGCCGGTCGGAGCGGGTCCGACCGGCCCCGCGATCAGCTCTGCCAGGTGGCCCAGCCGCGGATCATGCGGTGGGCGATGGAGACGCTGGGCGGCAGGCGGAGTCCGTCGACCGCGCCTCCCTCGGACTGCAGCGCCGCCAGCACCGTGTCCCGGTGCATCCAGCGGGCGTCCTCGATCTCGCCGTCGGCCGGGACCAGCGGCGCCGACGGGTCGGCGATCGCGGCGAAGCCGAGCATCAGCGACCGCGGGAACGGCCACGGCTGGCTGCCCAGGTAGCGGACCTCGTCGACGGCCACCCCGACTTCCTCGGCGATCTCGCGCGCGACGCACGCCTCCAGCGACTCGCCGACCTCGACGAACCCGGCCAGCACCGAGTACCGCTCGGCCGGCCAGCTCGGCTGGCGGGCCAGCAGCACGCGGTCCTCGCCGTCGTGCACCAGGCAGATCACCGCGGGATCGGTCCGCGGGTACTCCTCGCGGTCGCACCCCGTGCACCGGCGCGCCCAGCCAGCGCTCACGCGCGTCGTGGCCGCGCCGCACACCGCGCAGTAGCGCGCGTTGTCGTGCCAGCCGAGCAGCCCGACCGCGGTGGTGAACAGACCCGCGTCGGTGTCGTTGAGCAGCGCACCGCCGGTGCGCAGATCGCGCCAGCCGTCCTGCGCGCCGTCGTGATCGCTGCGCAGCGCCCAGTAGCTGACCTCGCCCTCGACCCCGAGCAGCACCGCGCCGGGGGCGGGGCGTTCGCCGAAGTCACCTGCCGGGTGGGCCACCAGCCGCGAACCCGCGTCGATCTGGGTGCGGCCCTTGGCGTCGACCAGCACCACCTTGCCGGTCGCCCACAGCTCGGCGCCGCCGTCGGCGACGTCCCGCAGCTGCTCCCGCCGGTCCACTGTGGACCTGGACAGCAGCGGTGCGGAATCCAGCTGGAAACCCGTTCCCGCGAACACGTTGGAGGTCATTCGCCCGCCTCACCGGATAACTCGATCACGGCAGCACCACACCGCCGAGCAGCCTCAACTGGTCCGCCAGCTTGTCCGCGTCGCCGACGACAACACCGGTGAACGAGGTCGGCGCGAACCACTTCGCCGCCTCCGCCACCTGCTCGACGGTCACCCCGCGCAGCCGCTCCGGGTGCTCGACCAGCCAGTCCTTCGTCAACCCGGCCACCGCCAGCGCGAGCAGCGTGGAGGCCATCCCGGACTGCGACGCCGTGGAGGTGAGCAGACCGCCGATGGCGTACTGCCGGGCCGACTCGACCTCGGACTCGGTCGGCGGCACCAGCGACAACCGCGCCAGCTCGTAGCGGGTTTCCAGCAGCGCAGCCGCGGTCACCTCGCTGGCCGTGTCGGCGTCCACCAGGAGCGTGCCGTTGCCGGGGGTGAACTCGAACGAGGAGTGCGCGCCGTAGGTGTAGCCCTTGTCCTCGCGGATGTTCTCCACCAGCCGCGACGAGAAGTACCCGCCGAAGGTCAGGTTCGCGATCTGCAGCGCCGGGTACTGCGGGTCGGTGCGCGGCAGCGCCTGCGCCGAGAACCGCAGCTGCGACTGCACCGCACCGGGCCGGTGCACCAGCTTCACGTCACCGCCCTGCACGACCGGCAGCGACGGCAGCTCGTGAGCGCTGTGCTCGGACTGCCAGGCGCCCAGGATCCGCTCGACGGAGGCCACGGCCTGCTCGGGGTCGATGTCACCGACGAGCACCAGCACCGAGCCGCGCGGCAGGACCGCCGCCGGGTGCAGCGCGCGGACCTCGTCCGCGGTGACCGCGGCGACGTCCTCGGCCTCCGGCACCTCGCGGACGAACGGGTGGTCGCCGTAGCGCTGGCGCTGCAGCTCCTCCCGCGCGATCACCCGCGGCTGCGAGCGCGCGACGGCGATCCGCTCGACCAGCCGGGCGCGTTCCCCGGTGATCTCCTCCTCGCGGTAGGCCGCGCTGGTCAGCGCGTCGGCGAGCACGTCGAGCAGCGTGTCCAGACCGGTGGCCAGGGCGTTGCCGTGGAGGCTGAGCCGCTCCGGGTCGACGACCGCGTTCAGGTCGCCGCCGACCGCGGCCAGATCGGTGTCCATCTGCACGCGGCTGCGGCGCTCGGTGCCGGTCAGCAGCGTCTCGGCCAGCACCTCGGCGCGCGCCGCGTGCTTCGGGTCCTCACCGGCGAACGGGATCCGCAGGCGCACCTCGACCATCGGCACCACGCCGTGTCGGGCGGCGATCACGCGCAGCCCGTTGCCCAGCACGGTGTCCACGGTGGCCGGCGGCTGACCGGTGCGGGGTTCGCCGAGCGGCGGCAGCGGCCGCGGACCCAGCTCGGTGCGGCCGATCTCCTCGGCGCTGCGGTGCGTTGCGCGGGTCATGCCGCACCTCCGTTCTCATCACCAGCGGGTTCGATCTCCAGCACGGCGCGGGCGTCGGAGCGCAGCGCCTTCGCCGCCGCCGCGACGTCCTCGGCGGTGACCTCGCCGATCCGCTTCGGCAGCTCGGAGATCAGCTCGGCCCGGCCGTGCAGCAGCTCGGCGCTGCCCAGGTCGAGGGTCCGGGAGATCACCCGGTCGTGCCCCCGGTGCAGGTCGGCGGCCCAGCGGGCGGTGACGCGGGCGAGCTCGTCGCGGCTCGGACCGTCGGTGGCCAGCTTCTCGAGCTCGTCGTCGATCGCGCCGACCACCCGGTCCAGCCCGACCTCCGGGGTGTGGATCGCGGTGATGGTGAAGGTGTCCGGGTCGCGGGCGTCCAGCGGGGCGCCCATCAGACCGCAACCGGCGTGCACGTCGACCACCAGCGAGTCCTGGTGCAGCATGCGCTGCTGCAGGCGCGAGGCGTCGCCGTCGGTCAGGATCGCGGCCAGCACCACGTCGGCCAGGTAGGCGTCCAGCTCGCCGACCGGGTCGGGCAGCCGGTAGCCCAGGGCGACCGCGGGCAGCGGCGCGTGCGGGTCCGCGTGCTTGCCGCGCAGCTCACCGGCCGGGAACGGCTCGCCGAACGACGGCCGCTGCGGGACATCGCGGGCCGGGACGTCGCCGAAGTGCTTGTCGACCAGCTCGACGGTGCGCTCGACGTCGATGTCACCGGCGATGGTGAGCACCGCGTTGCCGGGAGCGTAGAAGGTGTCGAAGAAGGCGGCGCAGTCGTCGACGGTCGCCTGCTCGAGGTCGGTGAAGTCGCCGTAGCCGTTGTGCGCGTTGGCGAAGGTCGAGTACAGCACCGGGGGCAGCAGGATCCACGGGAACCCGCCGTAGGGGCGGTTGAGGACGTTGAGCCGGATCTCCTCCTTGACCACGTCCACCTGGTTGCGCAGGTTCTCCTCGGTGATCTTCGGCGCCCGCATCCGGTCCGCCTCGAGGAACAGCGCCCGCTCCAGCGCCGCCGACGGCAGCACCTGGTAGTAGTCGGTGTAGTCCTGGTGCGTCGAACCGTTGAAGGTGCCACCGGAGCCCTGCACGTGGCGGAAGTGCGCGAGCTTCTCCAAGCTCTCGCTGCCCTGGAACATCAGGTGCTCGAAGAGGTGCGCGAAGCCGGTGCGCCCTTCCGGCTCGGAACGGAAGCCCACGTCGTAGTGCACGCTGACACCGACCACAGGAGCCCGCCCTGACGCTTGGCCCGCTGCCGAGTCCGGTGCCAGCACCACGCGCAGCCCGTTGGGCAACGTAACGCGATGCAGCTGGGGTTCGACCATGCCATGCAGCCTACGTGCGACGCCCGCAGCTGCGCGTGCCCCCTTCACCACGCTTCGAAACCGCGAAGCACCGCAGCGTCACCGCACCTGAGCGATCAACCGCTCGATCTCGGCCCCGATCGCCCGCGCATCGGCCGGGGTGAGCATGTAGATCTGCTCGCCGGTGTTGCCGCGCACGTTGTGGTCGAGGTAACGACCGTCGGGTTCGACGTTGTCGAACCACTTGACGACCGACGAGCGCTTCGTGCGCCCGTACTGGTCGCGGAGGTTGGCCGCGAGCTGGCCGAACCGGAGGTGCTGGGTCTTGCCGATCTGCTGGTACAGCTCGTACTCGCGGTCGCCGCTGCTGCCGCGCTCCCGCGTCGCGGTCTGCATGAAGCTGCCCTGCTCGTCCTCGTCCGGCTGGGCCGGGCGGAACGAGCTGGCAGGCACCCGCGCCGGGCCGCGATTGCCCGGCGGAGCAGGCGGCAAGGTCGGCAGCAGCACCTGCGGCAGCGGAGCGTTCTCGTGCACCTCGACGGTCAGCATTCCGCCGTAGGCGGGGTCTTCGCTCGGGGTCTGCACGCCGAGCACCACCCGGTTGCCCTCGGTCACCGCCGCGACCGTCCGCCAGCAGTGGTCTTCGCCGGCTTGCGGGAACCAGATCGAATCCACCCACAGGTAGGGGTGGGCGAGCAGCTTCAGCGCCTCGACGAGGTTCGGCTGGACCTCGTCGTTGACGAGGATCCCGGCAGCGACCATGCGCTCCGTCTCCGCCTGGGCGATCCGGCCGAGGTGCTCCGTGGTGTATCCGAAGGAGCGGGAGTTGAGCGGCAGCGTCAGCCCGTCGATCTCCAAGTACTTGAGAACGACGTCAAGATGAACCGGCAGCATCTGCCAGCGCCCCAACACGCTCACCGTTTGGTTCCTCCCCAATCACCGCGGTCCGGTGGTGATTCTGTCGAACCACCACCGGACCACGTCCTGAAGTGCTGTTACTCGCCCAGAACCGGAGGCGCGGTCTTGGGCATGTCGTTCATCCAGACGTCGTCCTGCTCTTCGAGCCACGACGGACGCTCGTGCTCGTCGTCTTCGCCGCCCTTGCCGCCGCCTCGGCCGGCGCCCATGCCACCGGCACCCATGCCGCCGCGACCGCCGGCTGCGCCTCGAGCCCCAGCGCCAGCAGCACCGGCGCCACCACCAGCACCAGCACCGAGCCCGCCAGCAC
>NZ_JBEOVY010000131.1:0-19099 GCF_040295745.1 Saccharopolyspora sp. NPDC002686 | reverse complement strand
TCGCTGCTCGGCGGAGTGCGGCAGCGCCGAGCCGAATCCGACGATCGCCGGGATCACCACCGCGGCGCTTCGGTGTCGTGGTCGGGATCGCCGCCAGGAGGATCCGGAGTTCTTCCACGATCCGGGCCGGGTCATCCTCCATGGGGAAGTGGCCTGCGCCGGGGATGGTCGCCAGGGTCGCGTTCGGGATGTCCTCCGCCAGGCGGTGGGCGTAGGCGAGTGGTTGCCAGCGGTCCTGCTCGCCCCAGATGATCCTGGTCGGGGTGGGCAGGGTTCTGAGGCGGGGAGCCACTTCTCGGGTCGGTGCCGAGTCGTAGTGGCGGACCTGGTGCTCGAAGAAGGAAGCCCGGCCGATCCTCGTCCTGTGTGGACTCAAGTAGGCCTCGAGGGTTTCGCCGGTCATGCGGTCCGGGTCGGCCACCGTCATCGCCAGCTGGCGGGTCAGCAGCGCTTCGAAGTCCTGCTGCGGCATGGCCGCGTGGTCGTCCAGGTGGTCGTGGATGATCCGCTGCCAGGTCCGCGAGGGCCAGGAGTCGTAGCTGACCGAGTCGATCAGGGCCAGGCGCTCGACGCGGTCCGGGTGCGCGGTGGTGAAGAGCTGCGCGATCGCGCCGCCGATGTCGTGGGCGATCAGGGTGCAGCGATGGATCTCCAGCTGTGCCAGCAGCTTTTCGAGGAGGTCGGCCTGGGCCGCGACCGAGGTGTCGCGGTCGACCGGGCGTTCCGAGGCGCCGTAGCCCAGCAGGTCGTAGAGCAGGACTTCGTGGCCCGCCGCTTCGAACTCCGGGAACACGTTGCGCCAGATGTGGGAGTGCGACGGCGTTCCGTGCAGGAAGACCAGCGTCTCCCCGGTGCGTCCGCGGGTGTGGCGGAGCGCCAGCCGGACGCCGTCGACGACGGTGTTGTCGGTGAGGATCATGCCGCGTCCTCGACGGTGATGACGAGCTTGCCGAAGAAGTCCTTGGCGGTGAAGGCGCGTTGGGCTTCGCGGAGCTCGTGCAGCGGGTAGGTGCCGGCCAGCAGCGGGGTCAGCTCGCCGCGCTCGACGTGGCCGATGAGCTGGGCGAAGTCCTCGTGGGTGCCGAACGACGAGCCGATCAGCTGCAGCTGGCGCAGGTAGACGGTCCGCAGGTCGGTCTCCACCAGCGGCCCCGCGATGCCGCCGGCGACGACGTAGCGCCCGAGCGGCGCGAGCATGCGCAGCAGCTGCGGGAAGGCCGGGCCCGCCACCACGTCGGCGACGACGTCGACCGGCCCGACCTGCGCGTCCAGGTCCGGTGAGTTCCGGTCCACCGCCTCGTGCGCGCCGAGCTTCAACGCGCGCTCGCGCTTCGCGCCGCTGGTCACCGCGACGACCCGGGCTCCGCGCAGCACCGCGAGCTGGATCAGCGCCGAGCCGACGCCGCCGGACGCCCCGGTGACCACCACGGTCTCCCCGCTGCCGACGTTCGCGCGGTTGAGCATGCGCATGGCCGTCGCGTACGCGGTGGGGAAGGTCGCGAGTTCGGCATCGCTGAGCGGGCTTTCGACGGCGTGCGCGTTCTCCGCCGGGACCGCGGTGTGCTCGGCGAACCCGCCGTCGCGCTCGCTGCCCAGGTACTCGGTGTCGACGAGTTCGCGTTCGCCGCCGGTGTAGAGCATCGGGTCGACGACCACCCGTTCGCCGAGGCGCGATCGGGGCACGCCCGCGCCGACCTGGTCGATGCGGCCGACCACGTCGGCGCCCTGGATGCGGGGGAACGCCAGCGGCTCGCGCCGCCAGCCCGCTGTGCCCGACGGGTCGCCCGGTGTGCCATAGGCGCCTTCGCGGGTCCAGATGTCGGTGTTGTTGATGGCGGTCGCGGCGACCCGGATCCGGACCTCGCCGGGTCCGGCCTGCGGGGCGGGCACGTCTTCGCGGTACTCGAGCTGGTCCGGGCCGCCGAAGCCGGTGAGCAGCACTGCGCGCATCAGGAACACTCTCCCATCGAGGTATACCGACCGGTGTGGTTACTACGATAGGCGCCTCGGTGCGGACGCTGTCAACCCACCGGTCGGTATAGTCGCGGCATGGCTGAAGTCGCGGAGTTGCTGGAGAAGCTGACCCCGGCCGGGCGGCGGGTGCTCGACGTCGCCGCCGAGCTGTTCTACCGCCAGGGCATCCACGCGGTCGGCGTCGAAGCCATCGCGGCCGAAGCCGGGGTGACCAAGAAGACGCTCTACGCCTGCTTCGGCTCGAAGGACCAGCTCGTCACCGCGTACCTGGTCGAACGCGACCAGCGCTGGCGGGAATGGCTGCAGAACTGGGTCACCGAGCACGCGACCGGGCCGCGCGAGGAGCTGCTGGCGGTGTTCGACGCGCTCGACGCGTGGATGAGCGGGGGCAACTTCCGGGGCTGCGGCTTCGTCAACGCGCTCGCGGAGATCCCGGACCGCGACCACCCGGGGTGGCCGGTGATCATCGGGCAGAAGCGGTGGATGCGCGACTACTTCGAGGAGCTCGCGGTGGCGGCGGACGTCGCCGAGCCGGCGGAGTTCGCGGACAGCGCCCTGCTCCTCTACGAGGGAGCGACGGTCGTGGCGTCGGCGGACGTGCCCGGTGCGGTCCGGCAAGCGCGCCGCACCGCCGAGGTTCTGCTCGCGGCCTGACGATCAGTCCACTTCGGACGCGATAGTGCCGCGCAGGGCGTCGACCGCGTGGCGGCGGTGGTCGTCGAGGAGGCGGATCAGGTCCTCGGCGCGGCGGTCCTGCGCTGCGGCGACGATGGAATCGTGCTCGTGGCGGACGCGCGCGCGGTTGGCGTCGGAGTTGTAGTAGACCGCGCGGTAGGCGTCGGTGGCGTCCCACAACGTGCGCACGACGCGCAGCAGGCGCGGCATTCCCGACGGTTCCAGCAGCGCGAAGTGGAAGCGGCGGTTGGCCGCGATCATGGCCACCAGGTCGTCGCTGTCGGCCGCTTCCTCCACGTCCCGCTGGGCGTCGGTGATCCGCGCCAGATCGGTGTCGGTGAAGCGCTCGGTGGCCACCGCGGCCGCCTCCGCCTCCAGCAGCTCCCGCATCCGGTAGACCTCCAGCAGGTCGCGCAGCGACAGCTCGGCCACCGAATAGCCCCGGTGCGGCTGGTAGACGACCTGCCCCTCGGCTTCCAGCGTCTTCAGCGCCTCGCGCAGCGGCACCCGGCTCACGCCGAGGCCCTGGGCGATCGAGTCCTGCCGGATCGGCTGGCCAGGGGAAAGCTCCCCGGACACGATGGATCTGCGCAGCTCGCCGAGGACGAACTCCTGCGTGGTGGGTGGTCGCTGCATCCCGCTTCTCCCGGTTGTTCCGCGCCCTTGACCGGCCGTCGAACAACTGTATATTGGATCCAAAATCGCGGTGACGCAAGCCACTGGTTCGCGCATCGGGGAAGGGCGGGTGCATGGAGACGTTGCCGCTGGAAGGCGTGGTCGTCGCGGACTTCAGCCGGGTACTGGCCGGTCCGTACGCGACGATGCTGCTGGCCGACCTGGGTGCCACCGTGATCAAGGTGGAGCGCCCCGGCAGCGGTGACGACACCCGGTCGTGGGGTCCACCGTGGACCGAGCACAGCTCGTCCTACTTCGAATCGGTCAACCGCGGCAAGCGCAGCATCGCGCTGGACCTCGCCGACCCGCAGGACCGGGAGACCGCGCTGGACCTCGTCCGCCGCGCCGACGTGCTGGTGGAGAACTTCAAGACCGGCTCGCTGGCCCGCCACGGCCTGGACCAGGCCAGCGCGCGGGCGATCAACCCGCGGCTGATCTACACCTCGATCTCCGGCTTCGGCAGCGCCGGCGGCGCGGACCTGCCCGGCTACGACTTCGTGGTGCAGGCGCTCGGCGGGCTGATGAGCATCACCGGTGACCCCGACGGGCCGCCGACGAAGGTCGGCGTGGCGCTGGTGGACGTGCTCACCGGCAAGGACGCCGCGCTGGGCATCATGGCCGCGCTGCGCCACCGGGAGCTCACCGGCGAGGGCCAGCACGTCGAGGTGAACCTGCTGTCCAGCCTGCTGGCATCGCTGGTCAACCAGATGAGCGGCATGCTGACCACCGGTGTCGCGCCGCAGCGGATGGGCAACCAGCACCCGAGCATCGCCCCGTACGAGACGTTGCGCTGCGAGGACGCCTTCCTGGCCGTCGCGGTCGGCAACGACGGCCAGTTCCGCAAGCTGTGCGAGGCCCTCGGGCTGATCGCGCTGCCCGACGACCCGCGGTTCGCCACGAACGCCCAGCGCGTCGCGCACCGCGCGGAACTGGTCGGCCACCTGGAGAACGTGCTCGGCGCCCGCACCGCAGCGGACTGGCAGCGCCGCTTGCAGGCTCTGGGCATCGCGTGCGGGCAGGTCAACGACCTGCCACGGGCGGTGCACTACGCCGAATCCCTGGGCCTGCGCCCGATGGTCGACCCCGGCGGCGGGGCGGCGATGCAGGTCCGGATGCCCATCGACTTCTCCGCGCACGGCAGCGCCGAAGTGACGCCGCCGCCGCTGCTCGGCGAGCACGGCAAGGAGGTCCTCGCCTGGCTGGAGGACCCCGAACGACCACTTCCCCCCATCGTCCCTAGGAGGAATTCGCAATGAGTGCCGGTGGAAAGCGCCCCGCGTTCGACCCGCGCGACCCGCTCGGGATCGACGCCGAATTCACCGCGGAACAGCTGGCGATCCGCGACAGCGTCCGCGCGCTGTGCCGCGACCACGTGCAGCCGCACGTCGCGGAGTGGTACGAGCGGGGCGAGTTCCCGCAGGCCCGCGAACTGGCCCGGGAGCTGGGCAAGCTGGGCGTGCTGGGCATGCACCTGGAGGGCTACGGCTGCGCCGGGCTGTCCGCAGTGGACTACGGCATCGCCTGCGAGGAGCTGGAGGCCTGCGACTCCGGGCTGCGCTCGCTGGTGTCGGTGCAGGGTTCGCTGGCGATGTTCGCCATCTGGCGCTGGGGTTCGGAGGAGCACAAGCAGCACTGGCTGCCGCAGATGGCCGCCGGTGAGGCGATCGGCTGCTTCGGCCTGACCGAGCCCGACCACGGTTCCGACCCGTCGTCGATGCTCACCAACGCGCGCCGCGACGGTTCCGACTGGGTGCTCAACGGCCGGAAGATGTGGATCACCAACGGCAGCATCGCCTCGGTGGCCGTGGTGTGGGCCAAGACCGACGAGGGCGTGCGGGGCTTCGTGGTCCCGACCGACACGCCGGGCTTCTCCGCGCCGGAGATCAAGCACAAGCTGTCGCTGCGCGCCTCGGTGACCAGCGAGCTGGTGCTCGACGACGTCCGGTTGCCCGCGGACGCGGTGCTGCCCGAGGTCACCGGTCTGCGCGGTCCGCTGTCCTGCCTCAACGAGGCCCGCTACGGCATCGTGTGGGGTGCGGTCGGCGCCGGTCGCAGCTGCCTGGAGGCGGCGCTGGACTACGCGACCACCCGCGAGCAGTTCGGCCGGCCGATCGGCGGATTCCAGCTCACCCAGGGCAAGCTCGCCGACATGGCGGTGCGGGTGCAGAACGGACGCCTGCTCGCCCTGCACCTCGGCAAGCTCAAGGACGCCGGGAAGCTCATCCCGCAGCAGGTCAGCTTCGGCAAGCTGGACAACGTGCGCGGCGCGATGGAGGTCGCCCGGACCGCCCGCACCATCCTCGGCGCGAACGGGATCTCCCTGGAATACCCGGTGATCCGCCACATGACCAACCTCGAGTCGGTCCTGACCTACGAGGGCACCGGTGAGATGCACGCCCTGACCATCGGCCAGGCCCTGACCGGCCTCAACGCCTTCCGCGGCTGAGCACGGGGCGGGGCGTGAGCGCGCTGCACTGAACACCGCTGCGCACTCACGCCTTCACCGCACCTGGCGCAAATTCCATTGAAATCGGACTGGCATACATCAGGCTGGGCACCCGCAGTCCAGGCGGGCGCTGAGGTTCCGCTACCGGCACCGCCACTCAGGACGAGGATGGAAGAACCTCAATGGAATTTGCGTGCTCGGGTCACCAGACGGTGAAGCCACCGTCCACGACCATGTTGCTGCCGGTGACGAAGCTGCTGGCCTCGGCGGCCAGGAACACCGCGAGCGGGCCGATCTCGCGGGGCTCGGCGACCCGGCCCATCGGGGTCTGCGCCAGCCACTGCGCGTACCACTCGGGTTGGGTGTCCTGGACGCCCTGGAGCAGTTCCGTACCGGTGTAGCCGGGGGAGATGGAGTTGACCCGCACCCCGCGGCCGCCCCACTCGCCGGCCAGCGATTTGGTCAGCATGATGACCGCGGCCTTCGAGGTGTTGTAGTGCGCCTGCGGCTGCGGGTGGTTGGAGATCAGGCCGGACATCGAGGCGATGTTGATGATCGACCCCGATCCTTGCGCCAGCATCGCCCGGCCGACCTCGCGGCAGCACCAGAACACCGCGTCCAGGTTGAGCCCCATGGTGCGCCGCCACGAATCGTCCGAAATGGACTCCGCGGCCTCGTTGCGCACCATGCCCGCGTTGTGCACCGACACGTCGATCCGGCCGTGCTCGGCCACGATCCGGTCGACGAGCGCGGCCACCGCGGTCGAATCGGTGACGTCGACCTGCTCGAAGCCGCCCCCGACCTCCTCGGCGGCCCGCCGGCCGGTGTCCGGGTTGATCTCGGCGATCACCACGTGCGCACCCGCGGTGCGCAGGGCCTTGGCGATCTCCAGCCCGATGCCCTGACCACCACCGGTGACCAGAGCGACCTTGTCCTGCAACGAGAACACGTCGTTGCCCATCCGTACCGCCTTCCCG
This sequence comes from Saccharopolyspora sp. NPDC002686, assembly GCF_040295745.1. NCBI lineage: Bacteria > Bacillati > Actinomycetota > Actinomycetes > Pseudonocardiales > Pseudonocardiaceae > Saccharopolyspora > Saccharopolyspora sp. NPDC002686. Next base: position 12,352 of record NZ_JBEOVY010000131.1, on the reverse strand, counting down.
AGCGTTGTCGCCTTCGCCGCGATCCTCCCGCCGCGTCCAGCCGCAGTGAACCAGCGATCGCCCACCCGGACCACCCGCACCGCAGCGCAGAACGCGTTTCAGCGGAGGAGGGGCGGGAGCACGCGGTGGGTCCAGTCGGTGGCGCGCTCATAGGAGTGGGCGAGTTGGAGGAGCGGCCATTCCGAGTGGTTGCGGCCGATCAGCTGGACGCCCATCGGCAGGCCCTCCGCGTTGCAGCCGACCGGGAGGTTGGCCACCGGGTGCCCGGACAGCGTCCACGGCGCCACCACCTCCATCCAGCGGTGGTAGGTGTCCATCGACCGGTCGCCGATCTCCTGCGGCCAGCGCTGCTCGGCGTCGAACGGGAACACCTGCGCGCTGGGCGCGAGCAGGAAGTCGTACTCGTCGAACAGGTCCGACACCGCCGCGTACCACTGTTCGCGGCCGGTGAGCGCGCGGCTGATGTCGGAGGCCTGGAGCCGGTGGTAGTTCTCGACCTCGAAGATCAGCTCCGGTTTGAGCAGCGCGCGCTTGGCCGGGTCGTCGTAGAGCTCGGCGTGGTTGCGCCCGACCGTCCACGACCGCCACAGCAGGAACGTCTCCCACGCCTGCTCGACCGGCAGCCGCTTGACCACCGGCTCGACCGAGCAGCCGATTTCGCCGAAGGCGGCGAAGGATTCGGCGCACAGGTCCAGCACTCCGGGCTCGGTGGGCAGGTGCCCGTCGAAGTCGCCGACCCAGCCGATCCGCGCGCCGTCGAAGTCGCGGTCCAGCGGTCCGGCGAACAGCTCCGGATCCTGCTCGATGCTCAGCGGTGCGCGCTCGTCGGGACCGGCCATCGTGGACAGCAGCATCGCCACGTCCCGCACCGTGCGCCCCATCGGGCCGACGACGGAGGGCGAGCTGAGGAAGCCCTCGGTCGGGATGCGCCCGAAGCTCGGCCGCAGCGACACGATGTTGTTCCAGGCGGCGGGATTGCGCAGCGAGCCCATGAAGTCGCTGCCGTCGGCGACCGGCAGCATCCGCATGGCCAGCGCGGCGGCGGCGCCTCCGCTGCTGCCGCCCGCGCTGCGCGTGGTGTCGTAGGGGTTGAGCGTCGTGCCGAACACCGGGTTGAAGGTGTGCGAGCCGAGGCCGAACTCGGGCACGTTGGTCTTGCCGATCACGATCGCGCCGGCCTCGCGCATCCGCCGCACGTGCAGCTCGTCGTCGACCGCGATCGACTCGGCGAACACCGGCGAACCCTTGGTGGTGGCCAGCCCCGCGGCATCCGAGAGGTCCTTGATCGCGACCGGGAAACCGTGCATCCAGCCGCGGTGCTCACCGCGGGCGAGCTCTTCGTCGCGCTGCCGGGCTTCGGCCAGCACGTCCGCCTCGTCGCGGCGGGAGACGATCGCGTTCACCGCCGGGTTGAACCGGTCGATGTGGGCGAGGTAGGTCTGCATCACCTCGACGCAGCTGACCTCGCGCCGGGAGATCAGCCAGGACAGCTCCACCGCGTCCAGCAGCACCAGGCCGGGGATCTTCGAAGCGGGCAGTCCGGAACCGGGCGCTACCGACACGCTGTTTCCTCCTGTGTCCGATCAACCCCACGACCTTCGCGTTCGTCGAGGCCGCACGTCAACCGCCTTCTCGACGGCAGCGGTGGGGCAGAGGCGTGCATCACGTTAGCGTTGCTAAAAGCCATTCGGGTTTCCAGGCTGGAGTGATCGGGGACACCGCTCGACGTCGAGGAGGGCCGGGATGACCGCAGTGGCAGCGCAGCGGACGGTGGGGACCGTGCGAGTGCTGTCGTCGGTCGCCGCGGTGGTCACCGTCGGGGTGTTCCCGGTGTTCCTCGTCGGCGGGCTCGGCGTGCAGCTGCAGCGCGAGTTCGGCTTCGGCGCGGCGATGCTCGGAGTCGGCGCGGCGGGCTTCTTCGGCGTCGCGGCGATCTCGTCGCGGACGATGGGCTGGCTGGTCGAGCGGATCGGCGCCCGGCTGGGCATGCGGATCGGGGCCCTGGGCAGCTCGCTGTGCCTGTTCGGGATCGCCGCCGCGCCCAGCTCGTGGTGGCTGCTGGGGCTGCTGTGGGTGGGCGGCCTGCCGAACTCGCTGGCACAACCCGCCTCGAACCTGCTCATCGCGCAAGGAATTCCGGTCAACCGGCGCGGCATGGGCTTCGGCGTCAAGCAGTCCTCGATCCCGGCGGCCACGCTGCTGGCCGGGGTCGCGGTGCCCGCGGTCGCGCTGACCATCGGCTGGCGCTGGGTCTTCGTGATCGCCGGGGCGATCGGGCTCATCGCCGCGATCGCGGTGCCCCGGCTGCCGGAGGCCGAGCGGTCGAGGTCCGGACGCGCCGGGCGGAGCGGCAAGGGCGCGAGCCGGAGTGCTCTCGTGCTGCTGGCGATCTCCGGCGGTCTCGGTTCGGCGGCGGCCAACGCGCTCGGCGCGTTCGTCACCACCACGGCGGTCGAGGTCGGTTTCAGCCCGTCGGCGGCCGGACTGGTGCTGTCGCTGGGATCGGCGACCGGGCTGGTGATCCGGCTGTGCGCGGGCGTGGTCGCCGACCGCTGGAACCCGAACCTGGTGCGGGTCATCTCCGGGATGCTGCTGATCGGTTCGATCGGGTTCGCGCTGATGGCGGTGGACTCGCCGGTCGTGTTCCTGCTCGGGGTGTCGATCGGGTTCGGCGCCGGCTGGGCCTGGCCGGGCCTGCTGAACTTCGCGGTCGCCAAGATCGCCCCGGATCGCGTGGCCAGCGCGACCTCGTTCACCCAGACCGGCGTCTACCTCGGTGGCAGCTCGGGACCGCTGCTGTTCGGCGTCTTCGCCGAGCACGCGGGACTGGCCGGGGCCTGGCTGGCGGCGGGCGGGGCGGCGATCATCGCAGGTGTCCTGCTGCTGTTCATCCGCCGTTGACGGACTGGACCGGGATGCCGGTGTCGCCGGACTTGCGGGCCACCCCGCCGTAGAGCAGGTGGTACCGGTTGGTCGCGGAAGTCGGCTGACCGGGGTCGGGGCGCCAGTCGGCCAGGTAGGTCGCGCCGGGCGGCAGGACCTCGAAGTCGCCGAACAGCTTGTCGATCCAGCTCGTCTCCCGCGGGTGCAGCGGATCGGAGGTCTCGGCGTAGAAGTCGGTCAGCGTGCGCGCCGCGTCCGGGGCGCGGGTGCCGGTCAGGTGCGAGACCACCAGGTAGCTGCCCGGTACGAGGGCGTCGCGGTAGGCCTCCACCAGGCCGAGCGGGTCGTCGGAGTCGGGGACGAAGTGCAGCACCGAGGTCATCAGCAGCCCGACCGGCTCGTTCAGGTCGAGCAGGTCCTGGGTCTCCGGGGCGAGCAGGACCGATGCGGGGTCGCGGCAGTCGGCCCGCAGGATGTCCGCGCGCGGCTCGCCGGCCAGCAGCGGTTTGCTGTGCGCGACGGTCAGCGGCTCGTTGTCCACGTACAGGACCCGGAAGTCGCGGGTGCGCCGGCACGCCACCTCGTGCAGGTGCCCGATGGTGGGAGTGCCGGAACCGAGGTCGAGGAACTGGCGCACCCCGCGGGCGAGGAGGAACTCCACGGTGCGCCGCAGGAACGCCCGGTTCTCCTGGTAGACGGCCCCGATGCCCGGCAGCTCCTGCTCGATGCGCTCGGCGAAACTGCGTTCGACGCCGAAGTTGTGGCCCCCGCCCAGGAAGGCGTCGTAGATCCGGGCAGCGGCGGGCCGGGTGATGTCCATCTGCCGCGCCGGCGGAGTGCGCGTGTCGACCATGGTTCCCCCTTCTCCGCTGGAATCGTACAGTAGTCATCGGGTAACACAGAGTGTTCGTGATCTGCTCGCGCGCCGCTCTTGCCGATGGTCGTGCGCGCATATCACGATGAGTGGCTCGCAATTGGTGCATTCCCATGGAGGTGCTCGTGACCGACGTCCGCGCGGTGGTGTCGACAGGCAAGGGCAGGCCTGTCGAGGTGGTGACCATCGACGTCCCGGATCCCGGACCCGGCGAAGCGGTGGTGAAGGTGCAGGCCTGCGGGGTGTGCCACACGGATCTGCACTACCGCGAAGGCGGTATCAGCGACGAGTTCCCGTTCCTGCTCGGCCACGAGGCGGCCGGGATCGTCGAGGCTGTCGGCGAGGGCGTCGAGGACGTGCAGCCCGGCGATTTCGTGGTCCTCAACTGGCGCGCGGTCTGCGGCGTGTGCCGGGCGTGCAAGCGCGGTCGGCCGCAGTACTGCTTCGACACCCACAACGCCAGCCGGCCGATGACGCTCGACGGCACCCCGCTCTCGCCCGCCCTGGGCATCGGCGCCTTCGCGGAGAAGACCCTGGTGCACGCCAAGCAGTGCACCAAAGTGGACCCGACGGCGCGGCCGGCGGTGGCGGGGCTGCTCGGTTGCGGCGTGATGGCCGGGATCGGCGCGGCGGTCAACACCGGTGGCGCCGGGCCGGGCGACTCGGTGGCCGTGATCGGTTGCGGTGGTGTCGGCGACGGTGCGATCGCGGGCGCGAACCTGGCCGGGGCGCGCCGGATCATCGCGGTGGACACCGACCCGAAGAAGCTGGAGTGGGCGCGGCAGTTCGGCGCCACGCACGTGGTCAACGCCGCCGAGACCGACTCCGTCGCGGCGATCCAGGAGCTCACCGGCGGGTTCGGCGCGGACCTGGTGATCGACGCGGTCGGCCGGCCGGAGACCTTCAAGCAGGCCTTCTACGCGCGGGACCTCGCGGGCACGGTGGTGCTGGTGGGCGTGCCGACCCCGGAGATGACGCTCGAACTGCCGCTGCTGGACGTCTTCGGCCGGGGCGGTGCGGTGAAGTCCAGCTGGTACGGCGACTGCCTGCCGGAGCGCGACTTCCCGACGCTGGTGGAGATGTACCAGCAGGGCCGGTTGCCGCTGGAGAAGTTCGTCAGCGAGGAGATCCCGCTGGACGGCGTGGAGGAGGCCTTCGCGAAGATGGCCCGCGGCGAGGTGCTGCGCTCGGTGGTGGTCTTCTGATGGCCGTGCGCATCGACCACGCCACCACCTCGGGCACGTTCTCGCTGGACGGTCAGACCTTCGACGTCGACAACAACGCCTGGGTGGTCGGCGACGACGCCGAGTGCGTGGTCATCGACGCCCCGCACGACGTCGAGGCCATCCGCGCGCTGGTCGGCGACCGCGAGGTGAAGGCCGTGCTGTGCACGCACGCCCACGACGACCACGTGCGCAAGGCGCCGGAGCTGGCCGCGGCGGTCGGCGCCCCGATCTGGCTGCACCCCGACGACATGGTGCTGTGGAACCTCACGCACCCCGACCGCGAACCGGACGGCGAGCTGGCCGACGGCCAGGTGGTCGAGGTCGGCGGGATCGGCCTGCGGGTGCTGCACACGCCCGGCCACGCGCCGGGCGCGGTGTGCCTTTACTCGCCGGAGCTGGGCGTGGTGTTCACCGGGGACACGCTGTTCGCCGGTGGCCCCGGCGCGACCGGCCGGTCCTATTCGGACTTCGGCACCATCACCGAGTCCATCCGGGACAGGTTGCTGCCGTTGCCCGAGGACACCGAAGTGCGTCCCGGGCACGGCGACAGCACGACGATCGGTGCGGTGCGGACGCAGTTCGACGAGTGGGTCAAGCGCGGCTACTGATCGCGCCCGCACGGTCAGCGGGTAGGTTCTCGGTACCACTTTCGGCGGATGAAGCTGCGCGGTGCAGTGCGGATGATCTTGCCGGTGAGCGGTGTCAGGACTGCTCACGGCTGGTATCGCGAGCCTATCCGCGCACCGTGTGAGGCAGGTCCGATGGTCGATCATGCGCTGGGCCGCACTGCTGCGGCGACTTCGCGAACGGGGTTGTGGGCCTGGCTCGTCGAGCACCGCGCGGTGCTCGGCGACATCGCGTTCGTGCTGGTGCTGGCGGTCGCGCACGGCTTCGACCTGTCCATCGGCGAGCACCCGCCGTGGATGGACTGGTGGTGGCCGATGGTGGTGAGCGTGCCGGCCACCGCGATGCTGGTGCTGCGGCGGCGGATGCCGTGGACGGTGCTGCTCGTGGTGTTGGCGGTGACCGTCGCGCTCACCCTGCTCAAGCTCTACATCGGTGGCCTGAACCTGGCGATCCTCGTCGCGATCTACTCGGTCTGCGTGCGCGGCTCGCTGGTGGTGGCGGTGGTGGTCGGGTTGATCGCGATGGTCTACCCGGTCACCGAGATGGTCGTCTACGAGATGACCCCGGTGGAGAGCTTCCTGCGGATCACCGGCGGGGTGGTCAACCTGGTGATGGTCATCGGCTGGGCGCTGGCGATGCAGGTCGGGCGGCGGCGCGCGGCGCAGCTGGAGCAGACCCTGGCGATGCTCGACGACGCGCGCGACCAGCTGGCCAGGGACGCGGCGGCGGTGGAACGGGCCCGCATCGCGCGGGAGTTCCACGACATCGTCTCGCACAACCTGTCGGTGGTGGCACTGCGCGCGGGCGTTGCGCGGGCGCTCATCGACCGCGACCGGGAACACGCGCGGCAGACGTTGCAGGAGCTGGAGCAGAGCTCGCGGAGTGCGCTGGGGGAGATGCGGCACCTGCTCAACGCCCTCCGGGACCGCAACTCCGCGGGGCAGGACCCGATGGACTGGCAGCCGATGCCGGGGCTCGACGGGGTGGACGCGCTGATCGACTCGGTGCGCGGCGGGCAGGTCGAGTGGCGGTTCGACCGGCGCGGGCAGGTCCGCGAGCTCGGCTCCGGGGTCGAGGTGACCGCCTACCGGATCGTGCAGGAGGCCATGACCAACGTGCTCAAGCACGCCGGCTCCGGGCGGGCGCGGGTGGTGCTGGACTACGGCCCGAGCGCGTTGCGCATCGAGGTGACCAATCTGGTCGGCGCGGGGGAGGTACCACCGGTGTCCCATCTTTCGGGACATGGGCTGATCGGTCTGCGGGAACGCGTTGCGCTGCTGGGCGGAACCTTGACCGCGCATCCGATTTTGAACGGATTTCACCTTGAAGCCGTGCTACCGTGCGGCGAAAATTCGGACCTGGCCTGACTCGGAAGTCGGGCCGGCCCGGACCGAGGAGGCCCCGCGTGGAAACAGAGGACACGACTGTCCTGGTGGTCGACGACCAGGCGATGATCCGCGCGGGACTCGTGGCGCTGCTGTCCAACGAACCCGGCCTGAGGGTGCTGGCCGAAGCGGCGGACGGGGACGCGGCGTTGGCCGCGGTGCGGCGCCGCCGCCCCGACGTGGTGCTGCTGGACGTGCGGATGCCCGGCAAGGACGGCATCCGGGCCGCCGCCGACATCATCGCCGAGACCGGCGGGGAAACCGCTGTGATCATGCTGACCGTGCACGACCTCGACGAATACGTCTACGCCGCGCTGCGCGCCGGGGCCAGCGGATTCCTGCTCAAGGACGCCACCCCGGAAGACCTGGTCAGAGCGGTGCGCACGGTCGCGGCCGGAGAAGCGCTGCTGGCGCCACGGGTCACCAAGCGGCTGCTGCAGCGGTTCGCCGCGCTCGGCGTCCGCGACGCGCGCAGCGAGCTCAGCGCGCTGACCGAGCGGGAGCTGGACGTGCTGCTCGAGGTGGCCAGGGGCGGGTCCAACGCCGAGATCGCGCGCAACCTCGGACTTGCGGAGCTGACCGTCAAGTCGCACCTGTACCACGTGATGCAGAAGCTGCACCTCAGCTCGCGCACCCAGCTGGTGATCACGGCCTACGAAACCGGTTTGGTCTGCCCCGGCCAGGACAACAGGGACCTCCGCCAGGCCTCGGCCTGAGTACCTGTCTGAAGCTCTCGTTTTGGGTGGCGGTGCGGGTAGCGGAACCTCAGCGCCCGCCTGGACTCCGGGTGCCCGACTTTATGTATGCCAATACACGGCAGTCGGGCCGTCCTCGCCAGGCGAACGCTGAGAACCCGCGGCGGTGCAAGCTGCGGGGGTGGGCTAAACGCCTCCGGCGTTTTCAAGACAAAGATCAAGAACCAGGATCAAAACAGGATCTGATGCACCCGCGCCCCGGCGACGGCGGAGCGGTCTAATGGGGACATGAGTTCTGCGTTGCGAGTCGGTCTTGTCGGGTATGGCGTCGGGGGTGCGATCTTCCACGCGCCGTTGATCGCCGCGCATCCGTCGTTGCGGTTGTCCGCCGTGGTCACGGCGAATCCCGAGCGGCAGCAGCAGGTGCGTGCCGAGCACCCGGATGCCGCTGTCGTCGACGACATGGACTCCTTGCTGGCCGGGGATCTGGACCTGGTCGTCGTGGCCAGTCCGAACCGGACTCACGTCGAGCTGGCCACCGCGGCGCTGGACGCCGGGCTGCCGGTGGTGGTCGACAAGCCGTTCACCCCGACCGCGGTGGAGGGGCGGAAGCTGATCGAGCACGCCCAGGCCAAGGGGCAGCTGCTGACGGTCTTCCAGAACCGCCGGTGGGACAACGACGTGCGCACCGTGGCCAAGCTGCTCGGCGACGGCGAGCTGGGCCGGGTGCACCGCTTCGAATCGCGGTTCGAGCGCTGGTCGCCGACCCCGAAGCCGACCTGGCGCGACTCCGGCGGCGCGGAGGACGTCGCGGGCCTCCTCTACGACCTGGGCAGCCACCTGATCGACCAGGCCCTGCAGCTGTTCGGGCCGGTCGCGGCGGTGTACGCCGAGCTCGACCGCCGCCGCGAAGGCGTGCAGGCCGACGACGACTCCTACGTGGCGCTGACCCACACCAACGGGGTCCGCTCCCACCTGTGGATGAGCAAGCTGGCGGCGCAGTCGGGCCCGCGCTTCCGAGTGCTCGGCGACCGCGCGGCGTTCACCAAGCACGGGCTCGACCCGCAGGAGGCGGAGCTGCGCGCGGGGCGCCTGCCGGTGGACGGCACCTGGGGCCGCGAGCCGGAGGAGAACTGGGGAGTGCTGGGCGTCGGCGACGACGTCCGCCGCGTCCCCAGCGAACCGGGCGACTACCTGGCGTTCTACGACGGGGTCGTCAGCGCGCTGCGCGACGGCACACCGCCGCCGGTCGACCCGGCCGACGCCGTGGCGGCCCTGGACATCATCTCCGCTGCTCGCCGCTCGGCCGCCGAGATCACCGTCGAGCGGTTGCTCTAGCGCCCGGCGGCACGAGTTGCGATCCGGCTCCGGCCCCCCACGCTGAATGGCGGGGCGCCGAAGGTGAGGAGCCGCGGATGAGCGAGACCAGCGTCGAGGCCGGTAGCGCCGCGTGGAGCACCACTCCGGCCGTGACCGAGCACCTCGAGCGGCCGGAGCTGGACAGCCTGCAGCTGTGGTGGCGGGCCGCCAACTACCTCTCCGCCGGGCAGATCTACCTGATGGACAACCCGCTGCTGCGGGAGCCGCTGCGGCCCGAGCACGTCAAACCCCGGCTGCTCGGGCACTGGGGCACCACGCCGGGGCTGAACTTCGTCTACGCGCACCTCAACCGGGCGATCCGGCAGCGCGACCTGGACATGATGTACGTGATCGGTCCGGGACACGGCGGGCCCGGGCTGGTCGCGGCGGCGTGGCTGGAAGGCACCTACAGCGAGGTCTACCCCGACGTCGCGCAGGACCACGACGGCCTGCGCCGGCTGGTCACCCAGTTCTCCTTCCCCGGCGGGATCCCCAGCCACGTCGCGCCGGAGACCCCGGGGTCGATCCACGAGGGCGGTGAGCTGGGCTACTCGCTGTCGCACGCCTTCGGCGCGGCCTTCGACAACCCTGATCTGATCGTGGCGTGCGTGGTCGGCGACGGCGAGGCCGAGACCGGTCCGCTGGCCACCAGCTGGCACGCCAACAAGTTCCTGGACCCGGCCACCGACGGCGCGGTGCTGCCGATCCTGCACCTCAACGGCTACAAGATCGCCAGTCCGGCAGTGCTGGCGCGCATTCCCGACGACGAGCTGCTGGGGCTGCTGCGCGGCTACGGCTACGAGCCCTACCTGGTGTCCGGATCGGTGCCGGAGCCGATGCACCACCTGTTCGCCGCGACGCTGGACCGGTGCCTGGACGAGATCCGCTCGATCCACCGCCGAGCCCGCCGCGACGGCTGGGTGCAGCGACCGCGGTGGCCGATGATCGTGCTGCGCACCCCGAAGGGCTGGACCGGACCCTCCACTGTGGATGGAATGCAGGTGGAGGGGACGTGGCGCTCGCACCAGGTCCCGATCCCCGATCCGCGCGGCAACCCGGAACACCTGCGCCAGCTCGAGAACTGGCTGCGCAGCTACGAACCGGCCGCGCTGTTCGACGCCGACGGCGCTCCGGTGCAGCGCGTCAAGGACCACAACCCGACCGGTCACCGCCGGATGAGCGCCAACCCGCACGCCAACGGCGGACGCCTGCTGCGGGCACTGCGGCTGCCGGACTTCCGGGACTACGCGGTGACCGTCGAAGAACCCGGGGCGACCACCGGCGAGGCGACCAAGGTGCTCGGCCGGTTCCTGCGCGACGTGCTGCGCCGCAACGCCGAGGAGCGCAACTTCCGGGTGTTCGCGCCGGACGAGAACAACTCCAACCGGCTCAACGCGGTCCTCGAAGCCACCTCCCGCGCCTGGTGCGCCGAGACCGAACCGGACGACGAGGCGCTGGCCCCCGACGGCCGGCTGATGGAAGTCCTGTCCGAGCACACCTGCCAGGGCTGGCTGGAGGGCTACCTGCTCACCGGGCGGCACGGGTTCTTCTCCTGCTACGAGGCGTTCGCGCACATCGTGGACTCGATGGTCAACCAGCACGCCAAGTGGCTGAAGGTGAGCAACCGGCTCGCCTGGCGGTCGCCGATCGCCTCGCTGAACTACCTGCTCACCTCGCACGTGTGGCGGCAGGACCACAACGGCTTCTCCCACCAGGACCCCGGGTTCATCGACCACGTGGTGAACAAGAAGGCCGAGGTGGTGCGGGTCTACCTGCCGCCGGACGCCAACACCCTGCTGTCGGTGCTCGACCACTGCTTGCGCAGCCGCGACTACATCAACGTGGTGGTGGCCGGCAAGCAGCCCGCACCGCAGTACCTGGACGTCGAGGCCGCGGTGGTGCACTGCACCAAGGGCATCGGGATCTGGGACTGGGCCAGCAACGACCAGGACGGCGAACCGGACGTGGTGCTGGCCTGCGCCGGGGACGTGCCGACGATGGAGGTGCTGGCCGCCGTCGAACTGCTCCGCGGCCACTTCCCGGACCTGCGGGTGCGGGTGGTCAACGTGGTGGACCTGATGCGGCTGGAGCACGAGCGGGAGCACCCGCACGGCCTGTCCGACGCCGAGTTCGACAGCCTGTTCACCCGGGACCGGCCGGTGATCTTCAACTACCACGGCTACCCGTGGCTGATCCACCGGCTGACCTACCGGCGCCGCAACCACGACAACTTCCACGTGCGCGGCTACAAGGAGGAGGGCACCACGACCACGCCCTTCGACATGTGCGTGCTCAACCAGATCGACCGCTTCAACCTGGCCATCGACGTGATCGACCGGGTGCCGAGGCTGGGGCCGAGCGCGGCGTACGCGCGGGAGGCGTTGCAGGCCAAGCTGATCGAGCACCGGCACTACATCTCGGTGCACGGCGAGGACATGCCGGAGATCCGGGACTGGAAGTGGTCGGCGCTGTGAGGGTGCTGACCGTCAACGCCGGGTCCAGCAGTCTGAAGCTGGTGCTGCTGGACGGCGACGAGGTGGTGGCCCACGAGCACCTGGAGCGCTGGGAGGGCGAGGCGGAACCGATCCGCCGGTTCCTGGACGACCACGGGGCCGACGCCATCGGGCACCGCGTCGTGCACGGCGGTACCCGGATCGTCGAGGCGGCGGTGGTCGACGACGACGTGTTCGACTACCTCTCGTCGCTGACCGAACTCGCGCCACTGCACCAGCCGCGAGCTCTGGGCGGGCTGCGCGCTGCTCGTGCGATCGCGCCGGACACGCCGTCGGTGGCGTGCGTGGACACCGCCTTCCACGCCGGGCTCCCCGCGGCGGCGGCGACCTACGCGCTGCCCCGCTCGTGGAACCGAATGTGGTCGTTGCGCCGCTACGGGTTCCACGGCCTTTCGCACTCCTACGCCGCGGTGCGCGGCGCTGAACTGGTCGGGTTGCCGCCCGGACAGGGCAGAGTGCTGTGCTGCCACCTCGGTGCGGGTGCATCGATGGCTGCGGTGCGCGACGGGCGCTGCGCGGACACCACGATGGGCTTCACGCCGGAAGAAGGCCTGGTCATGAACACCCGAAGCGGCACCATCGATCCCGGGCTGATCGGCTACCTGATCAACACCAAGGGTTTCGTGCCGCAAGAGCTGTTCGACGTGCTGGCGAAGCACTCCGGGCTGGCAGGCCTGTCCGGGACCTCGGGCGATCTGCGCGAGGTGCTGGCGGCGCGCTCCGGCGGGGACGAAGACGCGTCGGTGGCCTTCGACGTCTACCGGCGCAGCTTGGTGCGGCACGCGGGAGC
>NZ_JBEOVY010000130.1:0-19203 GCF_040295745.1 Saccharopolyspora sp. NPDC002686 | reverse complement strand
GCCATGGCAGCCCAAAAGACTCACGGGAATCACTGCGCTGCGCCGAGCTCGTTCGTGAGTGGTTCGGGGTGTCATGGCGCCCCAAACCACTCACGAACAGGGCGGAGCAGCTTGTACTACTGGCCGAGGAGTTCTCCGGCCAGCTCCACCTGGAACTCATGCAGGGGGTGCGATGCGACTGCTTGACTGGCTCACCGGGACCAAACGACCCTTGAGCGAGATTTCACCGCAGTCCGTCGAGGTCGTTCGCGCAGCACTTCTCGGTGTCAACGGGCCGGACAGGCCGTTCGTGGTTCGTGACGGGCGACCGGAGAACGTCGACTTGGTCGCCGAGTGGAAGATCGCCGATGCGAACTGGTACGGCTACTTCGGCAATGCGGCGACGGTCGGCAGGACGTTGATGCGGCTGGATGCGTCGAGGCACCAGGTTCGTTCTGCGGACCAGGAGTGGTCAGTCACGTGGATGCGGGGAACTCCGCAACTGACGTTGGCGTTGAGGTGCGCACGGGGCCAGATCAACAAGAAGTCCTACAACGCCACCTTCGCGCGTGACGGGCAGGGAAAGTTGGCCGAGGAATCCCGACGAACGTTTTCCGCAGGCGAGTTGAAGTCTCCCTTGCAGGAAGCCGTCACCGGTGCCGGATGGACTTGGCGCGGCCTGGTGATGGGGAAACTCTGAATCACACCGGCCTGTCCAGCTAGGTCGACAGGCACCCGCGGTGGTGGGTTCGTGAGTGGTTTGGGGTGTCATGGCGCCCCAAAACACTCACGAACAGGGCGGAGCAGCTTGCGCTACTGGCCGAGGAGTTCTCGGAGGCGGTTGAGGAGGTCTTCTCGGTTGGTGCAGCCGAGGCGTTGTTTGATCCGGCTTATGTGGTGTTCCACCGTTTTCGCCGAGATGAAGAGGCGTTTGCCGACCTGCTTGTAGGTCAGGCCCGCCAGGACCAGTTCGGCCACTTCCTTCTCGCGCTCGCTGAGCAGGCCGTTCTCGTCGCCGCGGACTGCGCGCGGGCGGGGTGGTTTGCCCTGCAGCGCTCGGGCGCATTCCAGGAGGGCGAGCATCGCTCGGCGGTCTGCCGTGCGGATCGCCGCTTGGCCCGCTAGGCGGGCGCCGTCCCAGGCGAGACCCGCTGCGTGCAGGGCGCGTGCGGTTCGTTCCACTTCGTCCTGGTCGACCTGGCCGGCGAGGATTCCCAGCCATACTCGGGAAGCTTCCGCCATCGCCGCTGCGAGCGGGTTGTGGTGGGCCATGCCGGACAGTTCCGCCGAGCGCTGCTGGGCCGTGTCCAGTTCGTCGAGCACGATCGACGCCTGGAGGCGCTTCCAGGTCAGCATCGACGTCCACAGCGGAGGGTTTCCGAGGCGTTCGAGCAGGGACAGCGCCTCGGTCAGGTAGGGGTCGATCCAGTCCAGGTCGCGCAGGCGGGCCGCCGCGACCACCAGCTCCCCCAGCGGCATCAGCGCGAACAGGTCCACCGAGTGCTCGGCGACGACCTGGCGGGCCTGGCCGCGGGCGGCGGCGAGCGCCGCCATGTCGTTGTCCCGGCTGGCGATTCCGGCTTCGATCGCGGTCGCGAGCAGCCGGTCCCGGGCCGTCGTCGTACCCGTCGGCAGCTTCGCGCGCGCGGCCACCGTGTCGCCGCGCACCAGCGGCAACCACGCCGCCAGCAGGCGGTGCCGGGCGCTCAGCAGCGGGCCTCCGGCACCGGAACCGATCGCACGGTCCAATGTGGACTCGGCGACGTCCAGTTCTCCGCAGTGCAGGGCGACCAGCGCCGCCACCGACGCGGGCGAATCCGGCAGCAGCACGCCTCGCCCCACCGGCTCCGACAACGACGCCGCGCGCACCAGAGCGGACAGCGCCGCAGAAGCCGATCCCGTGACGGATTCCCGGACCCCAGCGGCCAATTGGACAGCAGCGCCGGTCATCGACGTCGGCGGACCGGCGTCGTCGGACGACCCCAGCACGTCGTCGGCATCGGCCAACCGCCCGACCCCTATCAGGCCGACTGCCGCGAACTCCCGGTCACCCGCCCACCGCAGCCGTCCCACCGACCAGCGGCACATCTCCGCAGACCGCTCCAGCAATCCGCGCTGCGCCAGCACGCTCGCCGCGACCTGCACGCCGATCTCCCGGTCCGGCACCGCGGAGTCCACGATCACCTGATCCGCCAGCCGCAGCGCCTCGTCCAGCTCCCCCGCCACGGCTGCGGCCCGCGCGCGCCGCGCGCTCAGGGAAGCGGCCGGCGCGCCCGCCGACACAGCCGCGTCGAACAGGCGCGGCGCCAACTTCGGCGCGTCCAGCAGGGCTTCTTCCCCGGCCTGTTCGAAGGCCTTGGCCAGCGTCGCTTCCGGCAGCAACGCGACCTCGGCGCCGAGCAGCGGGCTGACCAGCGGCAGCACCGGACCGCCCCGGGCCAGCTGGGTTTCGACCAGGCGGCGGGTGATCTGGAGCCGGCGCTCCCACGGCGTCAGCCGCAGCACGGCCGCCCGCACGATCGGCAGCAGCACGTCGTCGGCCACCACCATGCCCCCGGATCGCACCGCCGACAGCGCCGCTCCGACCGTCGCGGCGTCCAGGTCGAGCAGCGCCGCGAGCAGGTCCGGGTGCGGGGTCGCGCCGACCGCCATCGCCGTCACGCACGCCCGCCCGGCCTCGCCGAGCCGGTCCAAGTCGTGCTGGAACTGGTCGAGCGCACGCGCGGGGAGTTTCGCGACACCCGGCTCGGCGGCGGCCAGGACCCTGCTCACGTAGCGGGGAACGCCACCGGTCTGCGCGTGCAGCCAGCGAATCCAGTCGGCAGGAGCGGTTCCGACCTGCACGGCCAGTTCTTCCTGGCTGAGCAGGGAGAGCAGCACCGGCGCGCCGAGCTCGCCGATCAGCTCGGCCAGCGCCTCGGGCCGCGGACCCGGCCGGTAGGCGACCAGCAGGCGCGCTCCCGGCTGCCGGGCGACCTCGACGAGCTGACCGAGCACGGACGGGTCGAGGCGGTGCGCGTCGTCGACCAGCACCGCACCCTCGCTCGCCCGGTCCAGGTCCGCCGCGCCGAGCACCGGAACCCCGGCGGCGCGGTAGGCGTGCGCGAGCTCGGCCAGCAGCGCGGTCTTCCCGTAGCCGCCAGGGCCTTGGACACCTGCGGTGATGGGCGCGGTCGGGGCCGTGGCGACCGCCGACCGGAGCCCGGCCGCGTGACCGTCCAGCAGGGAGGTCGTCGATTGGTTCACGCCTGCAGTCCTTGTTGCGTCATTGGCGCATGTGCTGGAAGAGCCCCAGCAAGCCGCCGCCCGTCGGAGGATTCGGCCCGAAGAAGGTGAGCAGCAGGCCGCCGATGATCAGCACCGCCGCCACCGACAGCTTAATGATCTTGAAGCGTCGCTTGCGATCCTCATCGGGGGGGTCCAACGGCATCGGCTCCACCTCGACCGGCGGTCGCGGCGCCTCCGGGATCTCGACCTCCTCCTCGTCGAAGTCCGACCCCTCGATGCGCATCAGCACGCTGGTCTCGGAGACCGAACCCTCCTCGCTGTCCGTGGAGAGCAGCTGCACCGCGGCCGATGCCGCACCGCTGGCCGCCGCCAGCTCCGGCGAGACGTCGACCTGCGGCGGCACCGCCAACCGCTCGGCGACCAGCTGCTTGAGCAGCGGAACCCGAGCCGTGCCACCGGCCAGCACCACCGCGTCCAGATCCTCCTGGGACAGCGTCGCCGACTGCACCGCCTGCAGGACCAATTCCGGCACCCGCTCCAGGTGGGGTCGGACGAGCTTCTCGTACCGGGCGCGGGAGATCGCGAACTCGGTGCGCACACCGGGAAGTTCCACCCGGATCTGCGCCCCGGCCTGGTGCGACAGCGCTTCCTTCGCCCGGACGCACTCGGCGCGCAGGTGGGCCAGTGCCGCCCGGTGGTTGAGATCGTCGAGGTCCAGGGCGTCGAGCTGGTCGCCGAATTCCGCGCGCACCGCGCCGAAGATCTCGTCGTCCAGGTCCTGGCCGCTGGGGTGCTCCGCGGTCAGCGAGGAACCGATCACCTCGAACCCGCGCTGCCTGCGGCGGAGCACGGTCGCATCCATCCCGCTGCCGCCGATGTTGGCCACCGCGATCGGTTCGTGCTCGGGAACCCGCTGCTTGGCGACGTAGTCCAGCGCCACCGCCATCGGTTCCGGGACCATCGTGACCTCGTTCAGCCCGAGCTGCGCCAGGGCCTGCTGCACGAGGCGGATCCGGTGCGGTCCCCAGGTGGCGCTGTGCGCGATCGCGATGTGCTCGGCCGGGTGCCCCTGCTTGCCCGCCACCACGTCGGCGACCCACTCGACCATGGTCGCGACCAAGCGCTGGGCGGGGACGAAATCGCTGCCCACCAGCAGCGGCAGGTCGTCGCCGAGTCTCGCGGTGAACCCCCTCGCCACCCACTCGTGGTGCGCGATCTCCTGCCGCTGGGCTGCTTCCCCTGCCACGAACGACCCGTCCTGCACCTTGCACAGCACGGTCGGCACCACCGGCCCCGCGGCCAGCGGGACCGGCGTCGCCGCAGCCCAGCGGCTGCCGTCGCGGCGGGCGATGGCGGCCGTCGTCGCCGTCGCACCCAGATGAACGCCCAGGACGTAAGGCATGCAATCCCTTCGTGTCACCGATCGGCCACCATCGGGCGATACCGATGGCGGCGCGGGTTGGACACAATTTAGCGCGCGCTCGGTTACGCACAGGTATCAGATACCCCAACTGATCCCCTAACGGACCACCTAGTGGATCCCCTAATAGAGGTTTCAGTGACTAGGAGTCGTACCCGATGGCTAGGGGCCTCCCGCCCAATAGCGTGATCGCCGCAGGGGTGAGGACCTCGTGACCTCACTCGGAAACCGCAGGCGAGCAAGCTGAGCATCGGGAGGCCCAACGATGGTGAGCCCTCAGCACGCGACCGATCGGGCCGAGTCCTCAACTCCAGACCCCGGGACGCACTCCACCGGCCACCCGGACCAGCCAACGCTGTACGAGTTCCTCACGCGCCTCGTCAGCGACCCGGCTTCCCGGTCGGCCTTCGACGCCGATCCGCAAGCCACGCTGGATCAGGCCGGGCTCGGGGCGATGAGCGCGACGGACGTCCTGCACGCCACGTCGCTGGTCCTCGACTACGCGCCGGTCGAGGTGGTGACGGAGTACGGGCGCTCACTCCAGAGCAGCGTCGAGAAGTTCGCTGCGAGCTCCCAGGCTGTCGCGTTCAACGAACTGCATCCCGCACACCCACTAGATCAGGAAGAGCAGAGCATGCTGCAGAACATCCCCCAGCCGGCCGACTTCGGCAAGGACAGCGACGTCGACGCCAACCTGCCCGAGCCGCAGGCCCCGACCAACAACGTCGACGTCGACATCGAGCAGAACGACTCGCACAACCTGATCAGCATCCACCACGTGCTGAGCGACAACAGCATCGGCAGCGACAACGTCATCGGCAACACGGTGGGCAACACCGTCGGCCAGGTCGGCGACAGCCTGTCCCTGGGTGACGTCACCAGCGTCGCGGGCGACCTGACCTACGGCTCGGTCACCGAGATCAACGAGACCACCAACCACGTCTTCGACACCACCGTCGACCTGACCGCCGGTGCGGGCTCCCTGGTCTACGGCGACGTGACCAACGTGGTCGGCAACGTCGCCACCGGCGACATCACCAACGTCGCGGGCGACCTGAACGTCGGCAACGTGCTGGGTGACGTCACCAACGTCGCGAACGGCGGCAGCGTGACCGAGATCGTCTCGAACGCCCCGGTCGTGGGCGACATCGTGGGCAACGTCGGCGAGATCGCCAGCAACGCCCCGGTCGTCGGCGACGTCGTCAACACCGTTGGCGACACCGTGACCAGCGCCCCGGTCGTCGGCAACATCGCCGACACCGCCCTCAACGGTGACGTCACCGACGTGACCGGTGTGGTCGGCGGCGTGGCGGGCAACGTCACCAGCATCGCGGGCGACATCCCGGTCGCCGGCGACGCGGTCGGCGTGGTCGGCGGCGTGGCCAGCAACGTCCCGGTCGTGGGCGACGCGGTCGGCGCCATCGCCGACACCGGCGACGTCTCCGCCCTGCCGGTCGACGACGCGACCTCGGCCCTCCCGGTCGACGACGTCACCTCGGCCCTGCCGGTCGGCGACGTGACCTCCGCGCTGCCGGCGGTCCACGACGTCACCTCCGCCCTGCCGGTCGACGACGTGACCTCCGCGGTCCCGGCCGCCGCCCCGGTCGAGACCGTCACCGACACCGTCAGCAGCCTGCCGGTCGTCGGCGAGGTCGCCGACACCGCCACCTCGGCGCTGCCGCTGGACCACGGCCTGCTCTGAACGCAGTGAGCGACCGAATGCCGGGATCCGTGCGAGCGGATCCCGGCATTCGGTGCATTTCCACGGCATTTCGACGACGGTGGGCGACCAAATCGGTGTGAGTTCGACCGATCGGGTTTATCTATTCGCTACGAGCCGCCACAATCGACGCCGTGATCGAGACGGCGTTGGTGGAACTGATCGATCGCGCGACTGCGGAATGCGCCGAGCAGCAGCGCGCGGATCTGCACAACCGCCTGCGCCAAATCCGGACCAGAGTGCTGGATCCGACCCAACTCGTGCTGGTCGTCGGTGAATCGAAGCAGGGCAAGAGCGCGCTGGTCAACGCGATGGTCAACGCCCCGGTGTGCGCTTCCGGCGACGACGTCACCACCACCGTGCCCACCCTCGTGCGCTACGCCGACGAACCCACCGCGCTGCTCATCGAGCACGAACCGCGGCAGGGCCCGGCGGCGCTGGACCGCATGCCGGTGCCGATCGAGCAGGTTCGCGAACACCTGGACCGCGCGCTCGAAAGCGGACGCCCCGTCACCCGGGGCGAAGTCGGCATTCCACGCGCAGTGCTGAAAAACGGACTCGCGCTGATGGACACCCCCGGCGTCGGCAGCGTGTCCTCGTCGCTGACCGCCACGACGCTGGCCGTGGTCGCCGAGGCCGACGCGCTGCTGATGGTCTCCGACGCCACCCAGGAGCTGACCACCAACGAGCTCTCGTTCCTCAAGCAGGCCACCGCGCTGTGCCCGAACGTCGCGCTGGTGATGCCCAAGATCGACCGCACCCCGCATTGGCGGAAAGTCCTGGAGGTCAACCGCAGGCACCTGGAGAACGCGGGCATCTCGGCCAAGCTCTTCCCGGTCTCGTCCAACATCCGGATGCGCGCGATGCAGGCCAAGAACAGCACGCTCAACGCGGAATCCGGATTTCCACCGCTGGTGGAATACCTGCAGACCGAACTGGCCGGCAAGCACGAGCAATTCACCCGGCGCCTGGTCGCGCACAACGTTTCCGAAGCGCTGACCCAGGTCAACGACTCGCTGAAGGCCGAACTCGCCGCGCAGAACCCGCGCACCGCGGCGGAAACCCTGGTCGAGCTGGAAACCGCGCAGCGCCGCGCCGAAGACCTGCGCCGCGTCTCCAACCGCTGGCAGAAGGCGCTCAACGACGGCATCTCCGAGCTCTACGCCGACATCGAGTTCGACTTCCGCGAGCGCAGCTGGGCCGTCATGCATGAGGCCAACGAGATCTTCGAGACCGCCGACCCGCTGGTGGTCTGGGACGAGTTCCGGGCGTGGCTCGCCGACCGGCTCACCGATGCGATCGTGGAAACCTTCCAGTGGCTGGAAGAACGACGGGCGCAGCTCGCCGAGATCGTCGCCGAGGAGATGCGCGCCGAGCACGACGCCAACGCTCCTGAGCTGGACCGCATCAAGCCGCCGGACCCGCTGGACGAAGTGCCGGAGGTGAAGCTGCCGGCGCGCTCCGAGTACAAGAAGTCCGACCAGCTCCTCACCGGTTTGCGCGGTTCCTACGGCGGTGTGCTGATGTTCGGCATGATGACCTCGCTCGGCCTGGGCCTCGGGCTGTTCAACGTCGTGTCGATCTCGGCGGGCGTGCTGCTCGGCGTCAAGAGCCTCGACGAGGAGAAGGATTCGCGGTTGCGCCGCCGACAGGCCGAGGTCAAGACCTCCGTGCAGCGCCACGTGGAGCAGGTCATCTTCCACGTCAACCGGGAGGCCAAGACCGCCATCCGCACCGTGCACCGAGGACTGCACAGCCACTACATGCAGATCACCGAAGACGCCCAGGCCGAGGTCAGCCGGGCCATCCAGGAGATCAAGCGCTCCGCGGAGCGCAGCGCCGTGGACCGCGACCAGCGCGCGCGGGAGATCCGGCAGAAGCTGGAGGAGATCACCTCGCTGCGCCGCCAGGTCACCATGCTCACCCAGAAGCGGATCACCGCGGCATGACGGGCGAAGCGCTGCTGGACCGCGCCCGTGCGCTGCTGATCCGCACGATGACCTTCTACCGCGACGACCCGCGCACGTCGACCTGGCTGCGCGGGCGGCTGGAACGGCTCGACCAACCGCTGCGCATCGCCGTCAGCGGGCGGGTCAAGGCGGGCAAGTCGACGCTGATCAACGCGCTGGTCGGCGCCGAGCTCGCCCCCACCGACGCCGAGGAGCGCACCCAGGTCAGCACGTTCTACCAGTACGGGCCCGAGCCGAAGATCCTGATCCACACCCCGCACGGCGCGGTGCAGAACGTCCCGGTGTCCACATTGGACGCGGGCACCATCCGCGACCTGCAGCACTGGCGGCCCGACGAGGTCTCGCGGCTGGTGATCGAATCGCCCACCCCGGGACTGCAAGCGATCACCCTGATCGAGACGCCGGGCGTGGCCTCGGCCGCGGTGCAGGAGACCGGGCGATCAGCGCTGGCGCAGATCCTGTCCGAGGCCGACGCCGTGCTGTACCTGACGCGCTACCCGCGGCAGACGGACCTGCAGTTCCTGCAGTCGGTCAACGAGCTGCAAACCGCCCGCAGCGTCCCGATCAGCACGATCGTCGCGTTCTCCCGCGCCGACGAAACCGGCAGCGGCGGACCGGAAGCGCTGCAAGCTGCCGAGCGGATCGCCGAGCGCTACCGCAACGACCCGACCCTGCGCTCGTTCGCGCAACACCTGATCCCGGTGGTCGGCCTGCTCGGGCAGGCGGTGGCGACGATGACCGACGAGGAGTTCACCGCGCTGGGCAACCTCGCCCGGCTGTCCCAGAACGACCTGGAAGCGCTGCTGCTGTCCGCGGACCGGTTCATCAACAGCAAGATCGAGTCGATTCCCGGGACCATCCGGCAGCAGCTGTTCGAGCGGTTCGGGCAGTTCGGCTTGGAGCGCGCGCTGACACTGCTGCGCAGCGGCACGACGGAGCCGAAGAAGCTGCGGTCGGCGCTGCTCGAGGAGAGCGGCCTGAACTCGCTGCACGAAACCGTGCACCAGCAGTTCGTGGAGCGCCAGGACGCGCTGCGCGCCCGCTCGGCGATGCTGGCGGTGGACATGGTGCTGCGCGCCAATCCCCGTCCCGGCGTGCAGCAGCTGCGCGGCGAGTTCGAGCGGCTGCTGGCCAACGCGCACGAGTGGAACGAGCTGCGGCTGCTGTCCGAGCTGGACTCCGGCCAGGTGCGCTTCGCGCGCCCGCTCCAGGCGGAGGCGAAGCGCCTCTTGGGCGCGTTCGGCACGAGCCCGCAGGAGCGGCTGGGCCGCGACGAAACGACGCTGACGGCGGACCTGGCCGGCGAAGCGGCAGCGGCGTTGGCGCGCTGGCGCGTGCAGTCGGTGAACCCGCTGCACGACCGCATTCACCGCGAAGCGGTCCGCACGGTCCTGCGCAGCTGCGAACGCCTGATCGTCAACCAGGCCGCCCAACCCGCCCAAGCGGCTCAGGCGGCCCAGCCACACGCCGCGCAGCCACACGCCGCGCAGCCACACGCCGCGCAGCCGCAAGCCGCGCAGCATCAACCCGCGCAGGCCGCACAACCCCAGCAGGGTCGGCGCGCCCGATCCGCGCCTTCCCAGGACGCCCAGTCCTACCCCCGGCCAGGACAAACGCAGATAGTCCAGCCCCGCAGCGAACCCCGGCAAGGCCGTCGCCGCCGCGAAGAGCACCAAGCCCCCCAAGGCGGTCCAGACTCCCCAGGGGCCCACTCGCGCCACTGATCATCCACAGTGGACTCATCTGCACCGGCTCCCGGATTTCCCGGCGGTCACCGCCGGCCGCCGGGAGCGATCGACCTGAAAAGCAAGGAGGCCTGGAAGTCGGGGGCTTCCAGGCCTTCGTGCGTGGTGGTTGCCGCAGTCAGCAGCTGGTCATCAGTATCGCACGAACACTCTGGAATGAGTCAAGAAAAATGCGGAGTGGCGCTCGGCTCACCCGGCCGGCGGCGTGCACCGCTCCGGATCAAAGGGGCAGGTCGCGGATGGTTTCGTGGAGGCGCTCGACCAGTGGTCGCCGACTCGCCATCAGGCGGGCCGCCTCCGGGTTCGGAGTGGCCTTGCCTTCCGGCACCACGAGTTCGGCGGCTCGCTCCAGCGAGTCGAACTCACCGAGGGCTCGCCAGGCGAGCAGCACCGCGCCGAGACCCGAGCCGCCGCTGCCCTCCGCCAGGTCCAGCTCGATGTCGAGCGCCGAGGCGATGGCGTCCGCCCAGACCCGGCTCCGGAAGCCGCCGCCGGTGGCCCGCACCGCGTGCACGTCCGCCCCGGAGTCGCGCACCGCGTCGAGCACCAGCGCGAGCTGCTGCGCCACGCCTTCGATGACCGCGCGGGTCATCTGGGCGCGTCCGTGCGAGCGCCTCAGCCCCAGGAACGAGCCGGTCAGGCCCGGTTCCCACCACGGCGCGCGCTCGCCGAGCAGGTACGGCAGGGCGATCAGCCCTTCCGCACCGGGCGGCACGGCCGCGGCTTCCTCCAGCAGGTCCGCCACGTCCACGCCGAACGCCTCGGACGCCCACTGCGCCGCGACACCGCCGTTGCTCACGGCCCCGCCGATCACCCACAGCCCGTCGGCCAGCGCGTAGCTGAACGTCCGGCACCGCTCGTCCACGCCCGGCTTGTCGCGGGTCACGCGAAGCGCCCCGCTGGTGCCCAGCGACAGCGCAGCCACGCCCGGATTCACCGCGCCGACCCCGAGGTTGGCCAGCGGACCGTCACCGCCGCCGAGCACGACCGGCAGCCCCTCCGGCAGCCCAACAGCCTTCGCGACCTGCGATTTCAGCGGCATGGTCGTCGTCGGCGAGTGGATCTCCGGCAGCTGTTCGGCGCGGATGCCCGCGACCGCCAGCGCCGGCTCGTGCCACTGCAGCGTGGACATGTTCTGCAGTCCGCTGCCCGAGCTCAGCGAGTACTCGGTGACGAGCTCCCCGACGAAGTCCGCGACGACGAAGTCCTTCAGCGCGCACCAGCGCACCACGTCACGGGTCAGGTCGGGGCGGCTCCCGGTCAGCCAGGCCAGCTTCACCATGACCGACTGGGTGTGGACCGGAGTCCCGGTCGCCCGGTGCAGCGCGGCGGACGCCTCGTGGTCGGACCGGATCCGCGCCGCGACCTCGGCCGCGCGGGTGTCCGCCCAGTTGAACGCCGGCGTGGCCGGAGCGCCGGACGAGTCGAGCCCGACCAGCGTGTGCATCGCCGTGCTGAACGACAGCCCGACCACCTCGTGCCCGTGCTCCTTCACCCAAGCCACGCACTCGGCCAACGCCTCGATCGCGGCGTCCCGCACCTGCACCGCGTCCTGCGTCGCCTCACCGGGCTCGTCGGTCCGCAGCGGGTACCCGCGCTCGGTGTGGTGCAGCACGCGAGCGTCAACACCCGCCGCGACGACCTTCGTCGCCGTGGTGCCGAGATCGATGCCGAGAACAACCGGGGCAGAGCTCATGCCCCCAACCTATCCGCCGATCCGACCAGCCAGTGCGCTCAGGGCACCGAGAAGCCGTCCAGCTCAGGGCCAATCCGCACCGGACCGGCCGCGACCCCGCACAGCAATGCGTTGAACGTCACCCACGAACCACCTCCCCCCGAGCCCCATCCGCTGATTCCGCCCACCAGTACTGCCCTCTCCACTCAGCACTCCTCCCTGCGGTTCGCGATGGCGAGCCGCGAATTCGTCCGAGATCAACGAGTTCCACGCGACGTTGTCCACGGGTCCACTGTGGCGAGAGGGGCGGTGCGGATTCAAGGAGAATTGGGCTTGAACACACGTTCGAATGAACCTTGAATCCGTTGTGGTGCACGAAAAAGGCGCCTCCCTCCCGGAACACCGGGAAGGAGGCGCCTCGAACGCTCCAGCGGTTACTTCGCGAGGGTTTCGGCGATCTCGTAGGTGTTGAGCGCCGCGCCCTTGCGGAGGTTGTCACCGCAGACGAAGAAGTCCAGCGTGTTCGGGAAGTCCAGCGCCTGGCGGACGCGACCCACGTAGGTCGGGTCCTCGCCGACGACCTCGGCCGGGGTCGGGAAGACGCCGTTGTCGTGGTCGTCCTGCAGGACGATCGTCGGCTGGGCCTCGAACACCCGGTGCGCCTGCTCGACGGTCACCTCGCGCTCGAAGGTGGCGTGCACCGCCAGCGAGTGCGTGGTCACGACCGGCACGCGGACGCAGGTCGCGGAGACCTTCAGCTCCGGGATGCCCAGGATCTTGCGGGACTCGTTGCGGACCTTCAGCTCCTCCGAGGTCCAGCCGTCGTCCTTGCGCGAACCCGCCCACGGCACCACGTTCAGCGCCAGCGGCGCCTTGAACGGCGTCTCCGCCGGCAGGCCGGCCGCGGCCAGCGCCTCGGCGACGTCACCGGCGCGCGCCCCGACGCCCTTGCCCGCCACCGCGGCGATCTCCGCCTGCAGCCGGTCGATGCCTTCCTGACCAGCACCGGAAGCGGCCTGGTAGGAGGAGACGACCAGCTCGCGCAGGCCGAACTCGCGGTGCAGCGCGCCCAGCGCGGCCATCATCGACAGCGTGGTGCAGTTGGGGTTGGCGATGATGCCCTTCGGGCGGTCCGCGGCCTTGTCGGCGTTGACCTCGGGCACCACCAGCGGCACGTCGGGGTCCATCCGGAACGCACCGGAGTTGTCCACCGCGATCGCGCCGCGCTCAGCCGCCACCGGCGCCCACTGCGCGGAGACCTCGTCCGGCACGTCGAACAGCGCGATGTCCACGCCGTCGAACGCCTCCGGCGCGAGCTCCACGACGGTGTGCTCCTCGCCGCGCACGGTGATCTTCTTGCCCGCCGACCGGGCGGAGGCGATCAACCGGATCTCGCCCCACGGCACCGATTCGCGGTTGTTGATGATGTCGATCATCACGGTGCCGACCGCGCCGGTCGCACCCACGATTGCCAGCGTCGGTGCCATCAGCGACCACTCCCCGCGTAAACCACAGCTTCTTCGTCGCCACCGAGCTCGAACGCCTCGTGCAGCGCACGGACGGCGTCGTCGAGCTGGGTGTCCTGGATCAGCACCGAGATGCGGATCTCCGAGGTGTTGATGATGTCGATGTTCACCCCGGCGTTGGACAGCGCCTCGCAGAAGGTCGCGGTGACGCCCGGGTGCGAGCGCATCCCGGCGCCGACCAGCGAGACCTTGCCCACCTCGTCGTCGTAGACGACCTTGTAGAAGCCCACCTCGTCCTGGATCTTCTCCAGTTCGGCGACC
This sequence comes from Saccharopolyspora sp. NPDC002686, assembly GCF_040295745.1. Taxonomy (NCBI): domain Bacteria; kingdom Bacillati; phylum Actinomycetota; class Actinomycetes; order Pseudonocardiales; family Pseudonocardiaceae; genus Saccharopolyspora; species Saccharopolyspora sp. NPDC002686. Next base: position 5,679 of record NZ_JBEOVY010000130.1, on the reverse strand, counting down.
GCCACCGCGCCGTTGCTGCGCGCCACGGTGAAGGTGATGTCGGTGAGACCGGAGTCGGTGCTGGAGACGTTCTGCAGCACCATGTCGATGTCGATCTCGGCGTCGGCGACCACGCGGAAGATCCGGCCCGCGACGCCGGGGTTGTCGGGCACACCGCGCACGGTGACCTTCGCCTCCGACCGGTCGTGCGAAACGCCGGTGATCATGGCCTGTTCCACGGAAAGATCCTCCACTGAGCCGGACACGGTCGTACCGGGCTTGGGCGAGTAGGACGAGCGGACGTGCAGCGGCACGCCGTAGCGGCGGGCGTACTCGACCGCGCGCAGGTGCAGCACCTTCGCGCCGGTGGCCGCCATCTCCAGCATCTCCTCGTAGGTGATGTGATCGAGGCGCTTGGCGTTGGACACGATGCGCGGGTCGGCGGAGTAGATGCCGTCGACGTCGGTGTAGATCTCGCACACGTCGGCGTTCATGGCCGCCGCCACCGCGACCGCGGTGGTGTCCGAGCCGCCCCGGCCGAGCGTGGTGATGTCCTTGGTGTCCTGGGCCACGCCCTGGAAGCCGGCGACCAGGACGACCTGGCCCTGGTCCAGCGCCTCCTGCACCCGGCCGGGCGTGACGTCGATGATCCGGGCGTTCTGGTGCGCCGAGGTGGTGATCACCCCGGCCTGCGACCCGGAGAACGAGCGGGCTTCGGCGCCGAGCGCCTCGACTGCCATCGCGACCAGCGCGTTGGAGATCCGCTCCCCGGCGGTCAGCAGCATGTCGAGCTCGCGCTCGGGTGGGCCCGATGGGTTGACCTGTTTGGCGAGGTCGAGCAGCTCGTCCGTCGTGTCACCCATCGCAGAGCAGACCACCACGACGTCGTTGCCCGCTTTGCGGGTCTCGACGATCCGTTCGGCCACCCGTTTGATGCGATCGGCACTCTCGAGCGAGGAACCGCCGTACTTCTGGACGACGAGCGCCACGTGAAACAAACCTCCTCGACCGCTGCGGTCGTCCCGGGCACGGGTTGTCCCCGCACTGACACCGGTGGCGAAGAGCGCCGACGCACCACGAAGGGCGCGCGGAATGCCCCAGCGACCTACAGCAGTCGGGCAGCGTCGGCCGGACCGGCCGAAACGGCCTTCTAGCAGGTCGCTCCGCTGCCGGATTAGCCTACCGAACCGATACCGCCCGACCCCAGCCCCAGCCTCCGCCACTACGCTGTGAACCTCGATTGTCGACAAGCGCGGAGGACTGGGTTGTCCACCACTCCAGGTGCGATCGAGCCACCCAGGGGAGATTTCGGAAACAGCACCGCTACCCAGCGGAAACAATCCGGATTCAGGTCCCTGGATCGACTGTTGGACAGCTCACCCCGGCAGCGCCGGCTGATCATCGCCGCCGCGCCGGCTGTGGTTTACCTCGCAATTCGGCTGATCGGCCTGCTGGTGCTCGCCTGGCTGTCCGCGGCCAACGACGAGGCCCTCCTCGACAACCTGCGCGCGTGGGACGGGCAGTGGTACCTCGAGATCGCCCAGCACGGTTACGGCGGCGTCGACCCGAGCATGGTCGACGGGTTCGGCAACCGCTATCCGGAGACGCCGCTGGCGTTCTTCCCCGGCTACCCGCTGCTGATCATGGCGTTCGCGCTGATCCCGGGGGTCACCGCGACCGGCGGCGCGATCATCGCGAGCCTGGCCTGCGGGGTCGCCGCGGCCTACGGGCTGGCGCGGCTGGGCCGGCGGCTCGGCGGGTCCGACGGGGTCGGGCTGCTGCTGGTGGTCCTGTTCGCGGCGGCGCCGATGTCGGTGGTGCTGTCGATGGCCTACTCGGAGGCGCTGTTCTGCGCCTTGGCGATCTGGGCGCTGATCGGCGTCATCGAGCGGAACTGGCTGCTGGCGGGGCTGTGCTGCGCCGCGTCCGGCCTGATCCGCCCGACCGCCGCCGCGCTGATCGGCGTGGTCGGGCTCGCCGCGCTGATCGCGATCGTGCAGCGCAAGGACACCTGGCGGCCGTGGCTGGCGTTGCTGCTCGCGCCGAGCGGGATGCTGCTCTACATCGGCTGGGTCGGGGTGCAGACCAGCAGCTTGACCGGGTACTTCGCGCTCCAGCAGCGCGGCTGGTCGTCGCACTTCGACGGCGGGGTCGTGACCGCGAAGTTCGTCCTCGAGTCGCTGACCACGGACAAGTCGGTCTTCGAGACGTTCACGACGTGGATCGTGCTGACCGCCGTGGTGCTGCTGGTGCTGCTGCTGCGCAGCCGGGTGCCGTGGCCGCTGCTGCTGTTCGCCGCCGCGGTGCTGGTGCTGGACCTGGGTTCGGACGGCTTGATGTACTCCAAGGTCCGCCTGATGCTGCCGGCGTTCCCGCTGCTCATCCCGGTCGCGATCGGCCTCTCGCGGCGCCGGATGAGCACGGCGGTGACGACCGCGGTCCTGATCGTCTTCTTCGGCTCCTGGTTCGGCGCCTACTCCCTCACCGCCTGGCAGTACGCGATCTGACAGCGGTGGACAGCCGGGCCCGGGAACGCGAGACTCGCGGGCGACAACCCCGGGAGGTGGCCGTGACCGCTGAGGAGTACGCGCTGGAGGTTCCGGCGAGCAAGCCCGCGGAGACTTCCGTGCCGGTGCACCCGCTGCTGGCCGAGCGCTGGAGCCCGCGAGCGCTGGATCCGTCGACCGCGTTGACCGACGAGCAGTTCACCGCGCTGTTCGAGGCGGCCCGGTGGGCTCCGTCGTGGGGCAACACCCAGCCCGCGCGCTACATCGCGGCGCGTCGCGGCGAGCCGACCTTCGACCGGATCCACGGCACGCTGTCGCGCGGGAACAAGGGCTGGACCAGCAACGCCGCCGCGTTGGCGATCGGCGTGGCCCGGGTGGTCGACGAGGACGGCGAGCCGATGCCCTACGGCGAGTACGGCCTGGCCTTGGCCACCGAGAACCTGGTGCTGCAGGCCGTGGCCGAGGGGCTCTACGGGCACCAGATGGCCGGGTTCGACCGGGACGCGGCGCGCGCCGAGTTCGGCATCCCGGCCGAGTTCGAGCCGATCGTCGCGGTCGCGGTCGGCGCCCTCGGAACGCTGGAGGGCATGCCCGAGCGGCTCCAGGAGAAGGAGCTCCGCCAGCGCATCCGCAAGCCGCTGGACGAGCTGGTCTTCACCGACACCTGGGGCCAGCCGCTGTTCTAGCCGGCGGCGAGGGGTGTCGAAGTTGAGCAACAAAAATGGTTCCGGCGCAAGCTTTCTCGGCCTGGGCGAGATGGGCGCAGCGGTCGTCGACGCGGTCTGGAGCATCAAGGATCCGAGCTGATCAGAGCACCTCCGCCCGTGAGCGAGAACGCTCACGAACGGATGGGCGGCCGAGGCCTCGCCGGTTATGGTGTCGGGCCATGAGGGCTGATGCGGTGCGGGGACACCTCGACGGGCTGCTGCTCGCAGTGCTCGAATCCGGCCCGCTGCACGGCTACGCGATCATCACCGCTGTTCAGCGGCGCAGCGGCGGCGCGCTGGCCACGCGCACGGGCACGATCTACCCGGCGCTGAACCGGCTGGAACGGCTCGGGATGCTGCGCAGCAGCTGGCAGTCCATCGGCGAGCGGCGTCGGCGCTGCTACGAGCTCACCGACTCCGGGCGCCGCGGCCTGGGAACCAAGCGGAGCGCGTGGTTCACCGGTGCGATCGGCTCGGTGCTCACCCCCGGGCGTGCGATATGAGCGACCGCGTGGAGCAGTACGTGGCGGAGCTGTCGGCGGCGCTGCGCGGCCCGGCGCGGGTCAAGTCGCGGATGGTCGACGAGATCCGCGATGGCCTCGCCGACACCATCGACGCGCAGACCAGCTGCGGCGTCCCGCACGAGCAGGCCGTCGACCGGGCGCTGCGCGAGTTCGGCACGGTCGACGAGATCGCGCCGAGCTGCCAGCAGGAGCTGACGATCGCCCAGACCCGCCAGACCTCGACGAACCTGGTCATCGTCGTCGGATTCCTGATCACCGCAGGCCACCTGACCTGGACCACCGAGGACTGGGAACTCCCGACGACGGCGCAGCTCATGCTCGCCGTCGCGACGACGGCGGCAGCGCTGGCAGTGGGCGCCCTCGCCGCCACCGGCGTCCTGACCCGCTGGGTCCCCGTGCCGGAGGGCCTGCCGACGCTCGTGAGCTGGGCGTGCGGCACGGCCAGCGTGGCGATGCCGTTCGCCGCGGTGGTGCTGGCGCTGACGGCGCCGCTGCACATCGCGTGGCCGTTGATCGCGGTGTCCTACGTGATCGCGATCGGCTCGCACGTGGTCCTGGCGCTGTCGGCCCGTGCCTGCCGCGAGTGCGTCCGCCGCACCGAACTCGAAACCTCCAGCTAGGGCGACCCTCCCCCTGCCGGAGACGAGGACACGACCTGTCCTGCTCAGCTGGCATGGTCGTGCTGTTCGGTTCCTCGAATCCGAAGGGATCACCGTTGAAATCTCGCGGGGAGACCGCAATGACCGTTCTCGACGCCCGCGCGCTCAACCGTGCGACGCTCGCCCGGCAGATGCTGCTCGACCGCTCCGACGCGCCGGTGCTCGATGCCGTCGCGCACCTCTGCGGCCTGCAGGCGCAGGAACCGCAGGAACCGTTCGTCGGGCTCTGGTCCCGGCTGCGCGGGTTCGACCCGGCGGTGCTCTCGGACCTGCTGGTCGAGCGGCACGTGGTGCGGACCCACCTGATGCGCCGGACCGTCCACCTCGTCACCGCCGACGACGCCCTGGCCTGGCGAGCGCGCCACGGGTCGATGCTGCGCCAACGGGTTCTCGGGGTCTACCGCAGCGAGCTCGCCGAGGTGGACCTGGAAGAGCTCGCGGACGCAGGCCGGGCGGTCGTGGCCGATGGCGAGCCCCGCTCGATGCCGGAGCTCGCGCGGGCACTGGCCGACCGCTGGCCGGAACCCGGGACGCGGGCGCTGGGAGAAGTGCTGGTCGCCGCCCTCATCCCGATGGTGCAGCTGCCACCGCGCGGGCTCTGGCGGCAGAAAGGAGCAGCGCGCAACCTCCCGGTCGCCTCCTGGCTCGGACGCGAGGTCGACCCGCTGCCCGAGAACGGCTCCGATCCGGTCGGCGAGGCCCTGGTGCGGCGCTACCTCGCCGCGTTCGGTCCCGCGACATCGGCCGACCTGCGCGCTTGGTGCGGTCTGGCCGGGCTGCCGGGCGCGGTGCCCGCGATCCGCGAGGAGCTGATCTCCTTCCGCGACGAGCGGGGCCGAGAACTGCTGGACCTCCCCGACGCACCGCGCCCCGATCCCGACACGCCCGCACCGGTCCGGTTCCTCCCGGCCTTCGACAACGCGATCCTCGGCTACCAGGACCGCAGCCGGATCATCGATGACGACCACCGCGGCCTGTCGGTCGCCGGCGAACGCGTCGTCCTGGTCGACGGGCGGGTCGCAGCGACCTGGAACGTCGTGGACGGAACCGTGAACGTCACCCCGCTGCACCGCTTCTCCCGAACCGACCGCACCGAAGTCGCCGAGCAGGGGCGGGAACTCGCGGCATTCCTCTCCGACGGCGAGAACACCCGCGTCCGGATCGCCGCATCACCTCGCTGACCGGATTGGTGCTCCGCCGTCCGCGCTGGGGACCACAGTTTCAATTGAAACTGCAAACCTCAGCCACGGCGAATCGCAGTTTCAATTGAAACTGTGGTTCTGTACCACGTGCGGGGGTGGCC
>NZ_JBEOVY010000129.1:0-19272 GCF_040295745.1 Saccharopolyspora sp. NPDC002686 | reverse complement strand
GGATCGCCTCCCACACCGCCCCCTCGTCCAGTTCGGCGTCGCCGACGAGGGCGTACTGGCGACCGCTGTCGACGGGAGCGACGTTGCTGTCGACGTAACGCCGGGCGAGCGCTCCCCAGATCGTCGCGGTGGCACCGATTCCCACCGAACCCGTCGAGTAGTCGACGGGGTCCGGGTCCTTGGTCCGGCTCGGATAGCTCTGCAGGCCGCCGAATTCGCGCAGCGTCGTCAAGTAGGACTCGTCCAGCTCGCCCAGCAGGTAGTTGATGCCGTGCAGGACGGGGGAGGCGTGCGGCTTCACCGAAACCCGGTCCTGCCGGCGCAGGTGGCGGAACCACAGCGCCGTCATGATCGACACCATCGACGCGCACGACGCCTGGTGGCCGCCGACCTTCAAGCCGGACGGGTTCGGCCGCACGCGGTTGGCGTGGTGCACGAGCGCGCTCGACAGCCACAGCACGTTCTGCTCGATCTCCCGCAGCACACCGAACTCGGTCGACGTCGTCGCAGTGGATTCCGCACGGGTCATGATGTGGCAAGCCTCCCAACACGAGCACCGCTCACCAGCGGCGATGCTGTCGACGCGAACCAGGGCGGACCCAGGCGCGCCGAGCATAACCGGCGACTACCACCGTTCGGGAGTCCTCGACGCGTCGTTGCTGGTCGGAAGTCGAAGGCTGACCCGGAACAACGCGATGGATGACCACGGCGGGCCATCGGAGCGATCAGCGCCCATCGCTCGGTGTCGACGACCGGGTTTCAGCATTCCAGCGTCGCACCGTGTGGTCTCCGCTGGCGGTGGCGAGCCAGGTTCCGTCGGGGCTGATCGCCACTTCCCCGACCCAGTCCGCGTGGCCGGTGAGGGTGGCGCGTTCGGTGCCGTCGGTGTTCCAGAGCCGGACGGTTCGGTCCCTGCTGGTGGTGGCCAGCCAGGTGCTGTCTGGGCTGATGGCCACGGAGTCGACCAGATCCGCATGGCCGGTGAGGACGGCGCGTTCGGTTCCGTTGGCGTTGCAGAGCCGGACGGTCTGGTCGGAACTGGTGGTGACGAGCCAAGTTCCGTCGGGGCTGATCGCCACGGAGTCGACCCAGCCGGTGTGGCCGGTGAGGGTGGTGCGTTCGGTTCCGTCGGCGTTGCAGAGCCGGACGGTCTGGTCGGAACTGGTGGTGGCGAGCCAGGTGCCGTCAGGACTGATCGCAACCTCTCCGACGACCTGATCTGCGTGGTCGGGGAGGGTGGCCCGTTCAGTTCCGTCGGCGTTCCAAAGTCGCGTTGTCTCGTCCTCGCTGGTGGTGGCCAGCCAGGTTCCGTCCGGGCTGATCGCCGCGGACGTCACGGCCCCGGTATGGCCGGTGAGAACGGCGCGTTCGGTGCCGTCGGCGTTCCAGAGCCGGACGGCGTGATCCGAGCCGGTGGTGGCGAGCCAGGTGCTGTCTGGGCTGATCGCCACTGGCCGGACCTGGTCGGTGCGGCCGGGGAAGCTGGCGCGTTCGGTGCCGTTGGCGCTCCAGAGCCGCACTGTCCCGTCGAAACTGGCGGTGGCTAGCCAAGTTCCGTCTGGGCTGATCGCCACGGTGTAGACCGAATCGGTGTGTCCGGCGAGGATGGTGCGTTCGGTTCCGTCGGTGTTCCAGAGCCGCACCGCGTGGTCTCCGCCAGCGCCGGCGAGCCAGGTTCCATCGGGGCTGATCGCCACGGATCCGACCCAGTCGGTGTGGCCGGTGAGGACTCGCAAAAGAGCCGGGCTCTGGGTGTCTGGTGGCGTGCTGGCCCGCTCATCGACCACGGTGGAACCAGACCTCCTCCCAGAGCGGAGAGCCCGGCACGTCGGCGCCGAGAACGTCGTGCGTGCAGCGGCGCCACGTCCTAGCCCCCGACATCAACAGCGGACTGCCGCACCATAGCGAGAACCGTTCCGCGCCGGGGGAGGTCGTGCCGGGTCAGCTCCAGTGCCTGCGCGTCTGCCGCAGTTCCCGGTCGAGCGCCCACGCGTCCGCGACCGGCCCGATGTGGTCGAGCTTGTCGGGGTTGCTCACGCTGCGGATGGTCTGGATCTTGCCGTCGAGCACGTCGAGGACCATGGCGTTGAGGACCTTGCCGTCCCGGTCGCGGAAGACGGCACCGGGCTGGCCGTTGATCTCGTGCAGCTCGGAGGTCACGTCGATCTGGGCGAGCAGGGGGAAGGCGGTCCCCAGCAACCGGGCCACCTTCGCCGCGCTCACGATGGTCCGGGCCAGCTGCGGGGTCTTCCCCCCGCCGTCGCCGACCAGTTGCGCGTCGGCGGCCAGCAGGTCCTGCAGCTCGTCGATGTCGCCGTTCTCCAGCGCGGCGAAGAAGCGCGCCGCCAGTTCCTGCCGCTGCCTGCGGTCCGCGGCGAACCGCGGTCGGCCGTCCTGCATGTGCCGCCGTGCCCGCACCAGCAGTTGTCGGCACGCGGCCTCCGACCGCCCGACCGCCTCGGCGATCTCGTCGAACCCGAAGGCGAACACCTCCCGCAGCACGAACACGGCTCGCTCCAGCGGGCTGAGCCGCTCCAGGAGCAGCAGCGCCGCCATCGACACCGAGTCGGCCAGCTCCGCCGACCGGCCCGGATCCTGGTACGGCTCGTCGAGCAGCGGCTCAGGGAACCACGGTCCGACGTACTCCTCCCGCCGCACCCGCGCGGAGCGCAGCACGTCGATCGAGATCCGGGTGACCGCGGCCGACAGGAACGCCTTGGTCGACGTGGGCTTCGTCGACGAGGCGTCGAAGCGCAGCCACGTCTCCTGCACGGCGTCCTCGGCTTCGCCCACGCTGCCCAGGATCCGGTAGGCGATCGAGAACAGCAGCGGTCGCAGCTCCTCGAATTCCTCGACCTTGGTCACCACGACTCCGTTCGCTCGAAGCCCCGGCCGCGCTCGCCGGGGCAGGTGCTGATCATCCGCACTGCCGGCGGGACGGGCAACGCCCGCCGGCAGTCGGACCGCTGGCCGTGCCGGTCAGTGGAACTGGCCGGGTTCGTAGGAACCGGCGGGCTGCTGGGTGATGACGTTCAGCCGGTTCACCATGCTCATGAAGGAGATCGTGATGACGAGTGCGGTCAGCTGCTCCTCGTCGTAGTGCTCGGCGGCGCGAGCCCACACCTCGTCGCTGACCCCGGCTCCGTCCGCGATGCGGGTGCCCGCCTCCGCCAGCTCCAGCGCGGCGCGCTCGGGCCCGGTGAACACGGTGGCCTCCCGCCACGCCGCGACCAGGTTCAACCGCACCGCGCTCTCCCCGGCTGCGGCGGCGTCCTTGGTGTGCATGTCGATGCAGACGGCGCAGCCGTTGATCTGGCTGACCCGCAGCGCGACGAGCTCCATGGTCGTGGTCGGCAGCGGCGATTCCTTGAGCGCCTTGCCCGCCGACATGACGTACTTGATGATCTTCCCGGCGGTCGGGCTGGAGAGGTAGTCGAGTCGAGCGTCCATGGTGTGCTCCTCCGCGGAATCCGGTGCGTACACCACCCGAGACGAGATGACCGGACGCCTTGTGACATCACCGGACGTGACCCGCGTCTCCCCGCCGCGCGGGCGAGCGTGTCGGCCCGGTTCCGGCCGGGGGCTCGCAGGTGTGATGTGCTTCCGGGATCGGTTCCGGCGGAGCGAGCCGGCTGAACGGCACCCGGCGCTGTTGCGGGTGGATCTGGGATGGAGTGGGCGAGATGGGCGTTCGGTTCGAGGAGATCGATTGGCAGGAGACGCCGATCGGTGTGATCAGCCTGCGCCGCCGGCGGGATCCGCTGCTCGACGTGGACGTCTACGAGGTCAAGCTCGACGACGAGTACCTGATGTCGAGCCTGTTCTCCGTTGCCGAGGAGGAGCTCGCGCGGCTGGGCCTGGCCGAGCTGTCCGGCGGCGATTTCGACGTCGTGGTCGGTGGGCTCGGGCTCGGTTGCACCGCGCGCGCCGTTCTCGACGATCCGCGGGTGCGCTCGTCGACCGTCGTCGAAAGGCTCGGCGAGGTCATCGGATGGCATCAGCGCGGCTTGCTGCCGCTGGCCGAGTCGTTGACCGCGGACCCGCGGAACCGCTTCGTGGAGGGTGATTTCTTCGCCATGGCCGCTGCGGATTCCGGGTTCGACCCGGAGGAACCCGGAAGGCGGTTCCACGCGATCCTGGTCGACATCGACCACTCGCCGCGCCACACCCTGGACTCCGGCCACGCCGATTTCTACACGCCCGCAGGACTCCGGCGCCTCGCCGGCCACATCCACCCGGGCGGGGTGTTCGCGCTGTGGTCGGACGACTCGCCGGACGAGGACTTCACCGCAGCGCTCGCCGAGGTCTTCGAAACGGCAGAAGCCCACGTGGTCCCCTTCGACAACCCCTACGGCGGCGGAAGCTCCGCCAACACGGTCTACGTCGCCCGACTCCCCGCGCCCTGACCAGCTCTGCGCGAGGACTGAGGTTGCTGTGAACAGCTCCTTGTGTCGCGTTCGCCTTCGCTTGAAAGGGTGAAATCCTCACGCTGACCGGAGCAATGCCGAGTGGCGTGTGCCCAGGATTTCCCGTTGATGCTTCGCCCGGTAAGGGCATGTTCGGAAGGCGCGGGTTCGATATAGTTGAACTCTTGATCTCGGGATCGAGATGTGGGGGTGTGGCTGTGAGCAGGCCATGGGAGGCGGATTCGTCCGCGTCGTTCTCGCGCAGGTTGGGCAAGTCGGCGGCGGAGCTCGGGGACACGACCGGGCGTACCGGATGCCCTGACATCTGGGAGCTCGACAACGGTGATGTGGCGTTCATAGGGCGTGATCTGACGTCGTCTTATGCGTCACGATTGCCTGAGGGCGTGACGATCGCCGAGGATGAGCGGCTTGTTGTGCTCCCGCGCAACATGGTCGTAGCGGCGAAGGAAGATATTCCGGATGCTTGAGGGGGCTTCAGGGCTGGGTGTGCGGCTCGGCCTGTCTGAGTACCAGCGTGATTTCGGTACGAGATTCGCTGCGTCCGGCGGGTACGCATCGTGGAAGCTGGAGCGTCGGCAGAGCTTTCGCGAACCTGGAAATCCCAGCTGGGATGCCCTGGTCGAGCACGGTTGGCGCGAGTCGCTCCGGATCGTGGAGAGTCAGCGGGACGAGTTCGCCGAAGAGGTCCGGGAGGCTGATCAGCTCGGTGTGGAGCTTCTTCGGATAAGGGTCGTTGAAGCACCGCTGACGCCATATCTCCAGTGGGAGTTGCACAGTCTGGTTGTCCGCGCCGAGTGCGGGGAGCAGATCCGCGTCGTCGGTTCTGATCAGGTGGCCTCGCTCGAAAGCGAGGCACCGCTACCGGAAATCCTGACGGTTGGTCAGGGAACGGTTTACGAGATCGTCTACACCGATGGTGGCGTGCTGGCCGGTGCGGTCCGGTACGAGGATGAAGCAGTCGCATTGCGCTGCAAGAAGATTTTCCGAGAACTCTTTCACCGGGGCGAGGATATCGGTCGGTTCTTCCAGCGAGAGGTCGTTGCGCTGCCACCTCCTGTTCTGGAGTTCTCAGATGTCTGCCAGAGCCGCTAGCGGTGGTGAGGACGAACAGCCTGGTCGTACGTCGTCAGAGCTGTCCGGTTCGGCAGGCGATGTCGTTCAAGCCGGCAGCGTGCATGGCGGGGTTCATTTCCACGGTGCTGCGTCGAGACCTGGTCAGATCAGACCGCGGCAACTCCCCGCCGATGTGCGTACGTTCGTGAATCGCACGGAGGAGTTGCGTCGGCTCGACAGAGCTTTGGCCGGGAATTCCGCGGAACCGCTGGTGGTGGCCGTGTGCGTGATCGCTGGGACAGCTGGGGTCGGCAAGACGTCGCTGGCTTTGCACTGGGCGCATCAGGTGAGTGGGCAGTTCCCCGATGGTCAGTTGTACGCGAATCTCCGCGGTTATGATCCCGGGCCGCGGGCCACTGCGGAGCAGGTGCTCGATCGGTTCTTGCGGGCCCTGGGAGTCCCGGCTGGTGAGATTCCGCCGGAACTGGACGACAGGGCTGCGCTGTACCGGTCCTTGCTGGCGGGGCGGCAAGTGTTGATCATTTTGGACAATGCCGCCACTGCTGGTCAGGTGCGTCCGCTGCTTCCTGGAACAGCGGGGTGCCTGGTTGTCGTGACAAGTCGGAATCACTTGTCAGGGCTGGTTTTTCGCGAAGGAGCGCACCGCGTGACTCTTGGTGTGCTGGCAGAAGACGAGGCCGTGGCGTTGCTGCGTGGTATCACAGCGGAATACCGGCCCGCGGTTTCCGAGGCCGAGCTGACCGAGTTGGCCGGACTTTGCGCCCGTTTGCCTCTGGCGTTGCGGATCGCTGCGGAGCGGGCTGCGCGGCGCCCGCGCATGGCGATGCATGAGCTGATCGAGGATCTCCGTGATGAGTCGGGGCTGTGGGATGCTCTGTCGACCGATGACGAGGACGAGGCAGATGCTGTCCGCAGTGTTTTCGCCTGGTCCTACAGAGCCTTGCCCGAGGATGCTGCTGCGCTGTTCAGACTGCTGGGAGTGCATCCGGCACCTGAGTTCAGCGTCTCCTCCGCAGCAGCTTTGGCCGCCATGACGTTCAGCCAAGCACGGCAGAGGCTCGAGGTGCTCGCTGATGCTCACCTCGTGGAGCAGATCGCCCATGATCGCTATCAGGTGCACGATCTGCTGAGGAGCTACGCGACTGAACAGGCCAGGCAGGAAGAAACCGCTGAAGCTCGCGCGGAAGCACTTCGGCGGGCACTGGACTGGTATTTGTTCACCGCTGACCGGGTGCGTGCGCTGCTCAGTCCGCACGAGCCGCAGATGCCGCTGGGGCAGGTACCTGACATCGATCTCCCCGTGCTGGCGAATGCCGATGATGCTTTGCGCTGGTACGAAGCAGAACGGTCGAACCTCGTGGCGGCGACCTCCGCAGCGGCCGAAGCAGGACTGCATCGGATCGCGTGGCAGCTGCCAGCGACGCTGCGCGGCGTGTACATGAACTTCAACCCGTTCGGGGACTGGCTGTCGACGGGACACGTTGGCCTGGCCTCGGCGCGGGCTGCGGGTGAGAAGGCAGGTGAGGTCGAGCTGCTCGACAGCCTAGCCATGGCCTACACGCAGTCGCAGCGACCCGACGAGGCCGAGGAGTACCACGTCGCAACGCTGTCCCTCCGGCGAGAACTCGGCGATTCACTGGGAGAGGCGATCGCACTCAACGGCTTGGGCCTGCTGCACCTGAGACGCTGGAAACTAGCCGATGCCCGTTTGACGTTCAGCGATGCGCTTGCGCTGCTGACACAACCCAAGAACGCGTACTGGCGGGCACTCGTGCTGGGCAATCTTGCTGAAGTGTGCCTCGAACTGACCGAATACGGTGCAGCGTCGGACCTGCTGGGTGCGGCATTGGAGATCCTCCGGCGGGAACGGGACTACGCGGGCGAGGGCAACGCGCACTACCTGACCAGCCGGCTGGAACGTGAACAGGGCAGGACTGATCGGGCTGCGGAGAACATCGATCGCGCGCTCGGTTTGGCTCGGGATCACGGAAACGAGGCAGCCGAGGCGCACTGGCTCCTGGAATACTGCCGTGTCCAACGTGCTTCTGGAAAGCTCGGAGACGCACTCGTGCCGTGCCAACGTGCTGCGACGATCCAGCAACGGCTCGGCGACCGGGGCAGGGAAGCGCAGGCGCTCGACGAGGCGGGCAAAACCTACCAGGAACTCGGGCAGCCGGAGGAAGCCGTGAACTTCCATCGGCGCGCTGTCTCGCTGAACCGGCAAACCGGTCACCGGTGGAGGATCGCAGTGTCGCTTTTCCACTTGACGAACGCGCTCATCGGCGCTGGAGCCGATAGCAGAACTTGCGAGCAACATGCGCGGGAGGCTTTTGGCTCCCTGGCTGAGTTCGGCGACCCGCGATCCGTCGCGCTGCGAAATCGCCTTCAGCGCCTCATGTGAGAGGCAGTCGCTGTCACGGCCGGGGGAGCAAGGCTGCGACTTCGGCAATGGCGTCGAGGTCGTCGGCGCTGTAGGTACCGGAGATCGTTTCAGCTTCCGCGATAGTGAGGGTGGTTCCCCTCGGTTCTGTGCTGTAGTGGTGGCCGGTGAACTCGATATCTCTCATCGCGAGAAGAGAACTGCCCAACGCCTTGATGTCGCCCGTGCCGTGGCGATCCTCCAGGCGTTGAAACTTCCGAACCGTACTGCGATTGCGGAACTGGACCCATGCCACGGAAACGACCGCTGCGTTTCCCTGATCATCGCCGACGGCGAAGACGATCCTGTCCAGCGATCTGCACGGAGTGCGGGCCAGAAACTCACGGACCTCCCCGAACGAGTGCGCAATGCAATCGGCGGCCGGAACCTTGTCGGACTGCCGCAACCTGCGCAATCCCATTCGTCGCCATGCGTCTTCCGCCTGTCCCCGGCGAACCGATCGCTTGGCATCTGTCTTGCGCGCCTTGAGATTTCGTGACCCGGTGTTCCGCGTCACCGCATTCGCCGGTTCACCCACCGCCGATTCACCGGCCGCAGACTCCGCTGTGACGGCCGAGCCTGTGCTCAGCGCGCCGCTTCCCGACGCGACAGCGAAAGCGAGCGTGCCGGCAACGACGAGGCTTGCGGTATTTCCCTTGCGCGGACCTGGATCCGAACCTCCGCCCGCCGCCGATTCGACGACCCGCCACGCGTCTCCTTCCCGCACTGACACGCATGAGCTGACAGCAGCCCAGCTTGGAGGTCATGGAGGACGGTCTCAACCAGTTCGCGTGAAGTTCGGCCATTCGAGTCAAGCAGATCTTTCAAGGGTTTGGTGCGGATGTTGTCGCTGACGAGCGGAGGGAACAGCGCTGACGCTCGTGTTGCGGGACTTGGTTGAAATGCAGTTCGGTTCTAGGCCGAACGGGCGTTATGGGGTTTCTTCCTGCCTGTCGCGTTGGCGGCTACAGCGCTGGGCGCTCGAGTTCTGATCCGTTCGTCTAGCTGGGAAGACGGCGTTTTCATCCCGAGATCCTTGTCGGGCTGTGGCTGGGATTTCCCAGATTCAACACCGGATTGCGTTGTGGATAACCGGTACTCTGCGGTCAGATGCGGAGATGGAAGCTTGGCGGTTCGTCCTGGTCGGCTGAAGGCTGGCGCGGCGAGTTCTGGGTTTCCGCAGGTCTCCGTGCAGCGAGAAGCGTGGCAGCCATCGGCGGTCTTCTTGCGGGGGCGCCCTGCAGCGTGACTGTGGGAGGGGATCCATGTCGGGCACGGATGGAGGATCGGCGCAGGATTCCACGACTTCTCCGCAACGCTTACCGCTGCTGGACGAGCGGGCCGGCGCAGCCATCTCGACCGAGAAGTCCAACTGGATGGACGCCTTCCGAGACACGCTGCTGATCCAGTGCGACACGGCCGAAGCCCGGGAAGCATCCAGTCTTGTTGCAGACAGGCGCGGGGCGGGGCTCGTTCTCACGGGTTCCGATGCGCCGGTGGCCGCTCGTGCTCTCCGGAAACACGGGTTCGAGAAACCGCTGTTGTGCGATGCGGCCCGCTACAAGGGCAACGGGCGATATCCGGCCAGTGAGCCGTTCGACAATCAGTGGATCTTGTCACAGCGGAAGCTGGACCTGCCGGTGCTCACCGACTCCGGTTATGTCGGCGAAGGTGACGTGACCGGGTTGCGCAGCATACTGGCGCGTTCCCGAGAGCTGGGTGAAGCTGTCATCGCTTGCTTGCCGCTGCACAGGAGCTGGTTGGGGGAGCGCGCCTGGTTGACCCTGCTCGAGGAAGAGATCCGGACATCGGGTGTTGCGGTCGCGCTCGTGCTGGAGCACCCGGGCGACCCGCTCGGCGTGCAGAAAGTTCTGCGCGGCTTGCTGACATTGCTGGCGTCCGGAAGCCCGGTGCTCCTGCTGCGCAGTGATGTCTCGGCTGTGGGGGCGTTGTGCTTCGGTGCGCTGGCGGCAGCCGCGGGAACGACGTCAGGGCTTCGCCACCTCTACCCCGTCTCGAACGAGAACGGCCGATTTCGTCCTGCGCAGGTTTCGGTGCTGATCGAGCACTGCCTTTCCTACGTGGGGGCGGACAAGGTGGCCACCGCGGTGCAGCTCACTCCTGACCAGGTGGAACGGTGGGAGTGCGACTGCCACACGTGCAACGGGCGGATGATGGACCACTTCGCGACGATCCTCGACCGCGGAGAGAAGCAAGCTGCGGCCTACAGCCACTCGCTGGAGATCCTCATCAACGTCCACGAGAGGTTGCGGTTCTCCTCCTTGACTCCGAACCAGCGCCGGAACAGCTGGATCGAGCAGTGCAGCGTGGCGGGCTTCTACCACCTCGACATCGGAAGAAGCGTGAATGGCAACTGGACCATTCCCAGGTTCTTGGAGTCCTGGCGGGCCGTGGGTGCCGAGTTCCTAGAGCCGGAGGGGGCTATGCAAGAGCTCCCGCGCGGATGAGCTCCTGGTAGACGAGCTCTTCGACCCACCGGTCCAACGTTCGCCGCCGGGCCTGCGGGCTCCGCCCACGCCGAGCCGGTTCCACCACGCGCAGCTGCCCGCCGGAATCTGCGGCCAGCATGCCGACACCCTGGAGCTTGCACTCGAGCTGGCATTCTTCTTCCTGGGCCAGGGGAGACGTCGCGATCACCGCTGTGCTGCAGAACCCCCGCAGCCTGGAAGCTCCGGACAGGGCCGACCGCCAGGATCGAGCGCTGCTGAGCACCCCGCACAGCTTGACGACTTCGGGGGCGCGCATCGGCGCTGCTTCAGGCCATTGCCACATCGCGAGTACATCGTGGTCGAGCACTGGGGGTTGCCCCGACCGTTGACGAAGATCGTGAGCTCGCTCGCTGATCTCGACCACGGGGTATGCCTGAACGCCGAGCAACGTCATCCGCGGCGCTACACACTGCCCCCAGCCGAGCAGCTCGGCAGCCTTCTGCGCATCGGAGGAGGAGATGAGGGTCGGAGCGAGGCCCGTCGGCGCACCGACGTTCGACGGGAACAAGCTCGGCTGGCCACTCGTCACGTAACTAACCTCGTTCGACCGCATTGGCCTGTTGGTCCGTTCATGGCGGGAGCCGAGTACGGGTGGAGGCACGACCCGACCGCACCGCGTTGCTCGCAACAACCTACTCCCACGGGCCTCGGCAGGTGACCCGAACCCGGTCAACGGGCTGTCCGGTGACCATTGCCTCTGGACCGGTGCTGCGGGGCGTCGAAGAGTGGATGGGGGCGCTGGTGCGTTCGCGCCGTGCCGGGGAGAGGTGTGCATGCGCGAGGCCAATGTGGTGGGAGTGGACGGTTCGGACTCCGCGTTGGCCGCGGTTCAGTGGGCCGCGGTGGATTCCGCGCTGCACCGGGTGCCGCTCCGGTTGATCCACGTCGAATCCGGCTCGGTGGGGGAGGATCCGCTGCCCGCGGCCTGCCGGGTCGCGGCCGGGGCCGCTGATGTCGAGGTGATCCCGGAAGTGCGGCGCGGGGTTCCGCAAGCCGTGCTCGTCGAGGAGTCCGCGAGTGCTCGGCGGGTCGCGGTGGGGATCCGGGGTGTTGGGGGGAGCGCCGGGTTGCCGGTGGGGTCCACCGCTGATGCGGTCGCGATGCGCGCGGAGTGCCCGGTGGTCGTCGTGCGAGGTCCGGTGCCTGATCCGGGCAAGCCGATCCTGCTCGGAGTCGACGGGTCCAGGGTGGGGGAGGCGGCGGTGGCCGTGGCCTTCGCCGAGGCAGCCGCGCGTCGGGTTCCGCTGGTCGCGGTGCACGTGTGGATGGACGTGGAGCCCGCGCCCTGGGCGGCGGTCGACGACCGGGCTTGGGCCGTCATCGCCGAGTCCGAGCGGGAAGTGCTCGCCGAACGCCTGGCCGGGTGGCAGGCGGAGCATCCGGACGTCGAGGTGCGGCGGGTCGTCGAGCGCAACCGGCCGGTGCGGTACCTGGTCGAGCACGCCAAGGCGGCGCAGCTGATCGTGGTGGGCAGCCGGGGCCGGGGCGGCATGACCGGGATGCTGCTCGGTTCGACCAGCCGAGCCTTGCTGCACATAGCGCCGTGCCCGGTGCTCATCGCCAGGAATCCAGCGGTTTGAGGGCGCACGAGGATGAGCACGGCCGGTGGTGGATCTGCGGAGCTGAAGCGCTTGCCGCGGGCCAGCTACGAGCGCGAGCTGTTCCGGTTGCAAGCGGAACTGGTGAAGGTGCAGGAGTGGGTTCGGGCGGAAGGTGCGCGCCTGGTCGTGCTCTTCGAGGGGCGCGACGCGGCGGGGAAGGGCAGCACGGTCAAGCGCGTCGCGGAGTACCTCAACCCGCGGGTGGCGCGGATCGCCGCGCTGCCGGTGCCGACGGAGCGGGAGCGGACCCAGTGGTACTTCCAGCGGTACGTCGCCGAGCTGCCGGCCGCCGGTGAGATCGTGCTGTTCGACCGCAGCTGGTACAACCGCGCCGGCGTCGAGCACGTGATGGGCTTCTGCACCGACGAGGAGCACCAGCGGTTCCTGCGGCAGTGCCCGATCTTCGAGCGGATGCTCGTCGAGGACGGGATGCTGCTGCGCAAGTACTGGTTCTCGATCAGCCAGGCCGAGCAGGAGCGGCGCCTGCACAAGCGGGTGGCGGACCCGATGCGGCGGTGGAAGCTCTCCCGGGTGGACCTGGAATCGGTCGTGCGGTGGGAGGAGTACTCGCGGGCCAGGGACCAGATGCTCGCCGCCACCGACACCGCCGAGGCCCCGTGGTTCCTGGTGGAGAGCGAGGACAAGCGGCGCGCCCGGATCAACATGATCGCGCACCTGGTGTCGAGCATCCCCTTCCGGGAGGTGCCGGTCCCTGCGCTGGAGCTCCCGCCCCGACCGCCTCCCACCGGGTACCGGCGGCCGGCCCGCGAGACGTACCGCTACGTCCCGGACCACGCCGCCTCGCTCTGAGCGCGTTCGTGACCAACTTCCCTGGTCGTGGCCGGGGTGGGCGCGAGATGGTCAAGGCGAGGCCTTCGAGGTGGGACATGATCGATCGAACGAGCTCATCGGACCTCGCGAGCACCCCCGTCGTCGCCGTTCGGCCCGAGCTGGACGCGATGGCGGCGCTGTACGAGATGTACGCGCGGGAGGTCCACCACCTCGCCGTGGTGGCCGACGACGACGTGGTGGGGCTGGTCAGCGCGGCCGAGCTGCTGCAGGGCATCGCCGCCCGGTACCCGAAGGCGGTGGCGACCATCGGCTCGTTGTGCGTGGTGCCCGGTCCGAGGGTGGAGGCGACCGACGGCATCGAAGTGGCTGCGCAGCGCATGATCGATGCGCGCACCGACGCGGTCCTGGTGGTGCGGGACGGGCACGTCTGCGGAGTGCTCACCGCTGTCGACCTCGTCCGGAGCATCGCGCAGGGCCGCGCAGCGCCGGTGGAAGTCGAAGGGGGAGGCAGATGAGTGCTGTTCCAGGCGACGCCGGAGGACACCGCGGGTGGTCGGCGGAGGAGTCGGCGGTCATCAGCCGTGCGGTCCACAACGCGCCCTCGGTGCACAACAGCCGCCCGTGGTCGCTCGAGCTGCGCGACCGGACCGCTGAGCTGCGCGAACGCCCAACCCTGCTGGCACAGCACGATCCCGGCGGCCGGGATCGCCGGATCTCCTGCGGCGCGGCGTTGGCGAACCTGGTGCTGGCGGTGCGCGGTCTGGGCTGGGCCGTCGAGGAGAAGCTCGGCTCCGACGCGGGCTTGGTGCTGGCCGCGGTCACCGCGACCGGGCGCGCCGAGCCGAGCGAGGTGGAGCGCCGCCGGAGCGAGGCGGTCCTGGAACGCCGGAGCTACCGGGAGGCCTTCGACGGCTCGGAGCTCCCGGAGAGCACCCGGGATGCGCTGCTGGAGGCGGTCGCGGCACCCGGCGTCACCGGGCGTTGGATCTCCGGTGCGGACGAGACCCTGGCCGTCGCGAGGTTGCTGACCTACGCGGCACGCGTCTTCCGGGGCAACGCCGAGTACCAGCGGGAGCTGTCGTCGTGGACGACGGAGGCCGGTGACGGCCTGCGCCGCGACGCGTTCGGCGAGCGGGGGTTGGCGGCGGTGGGGCTGACCACCGGCCGCACCCACCTGCCCGACGAGTCCGTGCTGGCGGCGCGCATGCAGCGGGAAGCGGTGCTCGTCGTGGGCGTTCAGACCGACGGCCCGGTGGACCAGGTCCGCGCGGGTGCGGCCGTGGAACAGGCGTGGCTGGAGGCGACCGGCCGCGGACTGGTCGCTTCCGTGATGACTCAACCGCTGCACCTGGCGGAAGTGCGGTCCGAGCTGGCGGCCGGGCTCGGGTTCGCCGAGGCGCCGCAGGTGCTGATGAGGGTCGGGCGTCCCGCCAGACGGTGACGGCCGCGCGGCCGACGGGCGGGGAGGGCGAATGCGACGCGTGCTCGTGGGAATCGACGGGTCCGAGGAATCGGTGAGCGCCGCGATGTGGGCGGCGACCGAAGCGGTGCTGCGCGATGCGCCGTTGTGGGTCGTCGCTGCGTCGGGCGCGGCGACCTCGGCGGACTGGGCGATGGTGCGCAGCGTCGTCGAGGAGTGCCGCCGCTCGCGCCCCGGCATGGACGTGACCGAGGAGGTGCTGGCCGGGTTCGCCCCGGACGCGTTGATCCGGCAGTCCGCCGACGCGCAGTTGCTGGTCGTGGGCTCGCGCGGCCGCGGCGCGGTGGCCGAGACGCTGCTCGGCTCGGTGAGCCGGGCGGTGGCGGAACGGGCCAGTTGCCCGGTCGTGGTCGTTCCGCGGCACCGGACCAGCTTCGCGTTCGGCCCGGTGGTGCTCGGCGTCGCGGGTTGTGCCGAGAAGGACGGTGCCGTCCAGTTCGCCTTCGCGGAGGCCGTGATCCGGCAGACCTCGCTGCTCGCGGTGCACGTGTGGCCGCCGATCCTCGGGCGGCACCAGCAGCCCGAGCCCCCGTCACCATCCACAGTGGACAAGATGCGCGATGACCTGGCGGCGTCCCTGGCCGATTGGTCGACCAAGTACCCGGCGGTACCGCTGGCCGTCGACGTGCGCTACGGCGACCCCGCCGGCGAGCTGAGCCGTGCGTCCGCTTCGGCCCAGATGCTGGTCCTCGGGCACCGCAGCACGGCGCTGGGGTTCGGGACCGTCGCGCACGGCACCCTGCACCACGCGGACTGCCCGGTGGCCGTCGTCGGCGAAACCCACCACGGCGAGGACCTCGCCTTCCCCGAGGGGCGGGCGGCCGACGAGCCCCGGAACCGCGGTGAGCGCGAGGCGAGCTCATGACGGGTTCGTGCGCCGATCTCTACGAGATCCGGATGGCGGCCAGCTACCTGCGCCGGGGCATGCTCGGCCCGGCCACGTTCAGCCTGTTCGCCCGGAAGCTGCCGCCCCAGCGGGGTTTCCTGGTGGCCGCGGGGCTGGCCGACTGCCTGGACTTCTTGCAGGACCTGCACTTCGACGACGCGGAGCTGGCCTACCTGGGAGATGTCACGCGCCTGCCGGAGGCCGATCTGGCCGCGCTGGGGCGGCTGCGGTTCACCGGCGACGTGCGGGCGGTCCCGGAAGGCCGGGTGGTCTTCGCCGATGAACCGCTGCTGGAGGTCACCGCGCCACTTCCGGAGGCGCAGTTGGTGGAGACCGCGCTGCTGAACTTCACCACGTTCCAGACGGCGGTGGCGGCGAAAGCCGCGAGGTGCCACCTTGCCGCCCCGGAGGCGGATTTGATCGACTTCGCCGCGCGGCGCACGCACGGTCTGGAAGCGGCGCGGGCGGTCGCGCGCGCTTCGGCCATCGCCGGGTTCGCAGGCACAAGCTACGTGGCGGCGGCACGCGAGTTCGGGATCCTGGCCGCAGGCACGATGGCGCACTCCTACGTCGAGGCATTCCCCGACGAACGCACCGCTTTTCGCGCGTTCGCGGCTGATTTCCCCGACACAGCGGTGTTCTTGGTCGACACCTACGACACCCCTCACGGGGTGCGCACCGCGATCGAAGTCGCCCGGGAACTGCCCGCGGGCAGCGACATCGGGATCCGGTTGGACTCCGGGGATCTCGGTGCGCTGGCCGTGGAAGCCCGCCGGATGTTCGACGAGGCGGGGATGACGCACGCCCGGATCATGGCCAGCGGCGGGCTGGACGAACACGAGTTGGCCGACCTCGCGGCGGCGCCGATCGACGTGTTCGGTGTCGGCACCCGCATGGGCGTTTCCGCGGACGCGCCGTCGCTGGACAGCGCGTTCAAACTGGTGGAGTACGAGGGATCTCCGGTGATGAAGCTGTCCGCGGGCAAGCGGACCGCGCCCGCCGCCAAGCAGGTCTACCGCGGCGAGACCGGCCAGCCCGACCTGCTCGCCCTGCGCGCGGAAGATCCCCCGGCCGGTCGCGAACCGCTCCTCGTCCCGGTCATGCGCGGTGGTGAGCGGATGGGCGAGACCGAGCCGGTCTCGGCGGCTCGCGGTCGGTTCGAGCGCGACCTGCGGTGGCTGCCCGAAGCGGCCCGGTCGCTCACCGATCCCGCGCCCGTCGAGGTGCGCTGGTCCCCGGCGCTGGTGAGGCTCGCCGGGGAGGTGCAGGGCTCGCTCAAGGCGAAGTACGGGCTCAGCAGCGTGCTTTGACGGTGGTCAACGCTCCGAAGCGCTGTCGATGAGCAGGTCGGCGGGTTCGCGCCGGGGCGAGGCAGCAGTGGCGGCCCCGTGCCCGATCCGCAGCAGTGCCTGCGGTGCGGCCTGCTCGCCCAGCAGTTCTTGGACCGACTGGCGGGTTTCCGGCACTTCGAGGACCTGCGAGATCATCGAAGCGGCCAGTCCTCGTGCGGTCGCGGTCAACCACAACCGCTGCAGGGCCTGCCCGGACCGCAGCTCGGCTTCCGGACCGCCGGTGCGGCTGCACAGCAGCACCAGCAGCGGGTGCGATTCGAACTTCGTCCCCGGCTCGCGCGCGGTCAGCCCGCCGGTGAAATCGCGGTGCACCCACTGGTCCTGGGGTTCGGGCTTGGGCCCGGCTGCCGACAGCGGCACGCCTTCGGCGCTGTCATCGCCGCGACCGACCCACGTCGCCAGCTCGGCCCGGAACCGCTCGTCGGCCATCTGCGCGCGGTTGGCCCGGTGCACCAGCCCTTCGAGCACGTCCAGCTGGTCCGCCCGCATCACGTGCAACCAGGTGTGCTCGCCCTGCGCGGCGCGGACGAGCAGGTGCTTGTCCTCAGCCGAGACCGGGGTGTTCCGGAACGGTTGCCGGTGGCTGTGCCGCCGGGGGATCGCTTCGCACAGCTGGACGTCGGCGGGTCGCGGCTCCTCGTGCCCGCCGCTGCGGATCTCCGCCAGCGCGGTAGCGGCGCGCAGGTGCGGCAGCAAGGTCACCAGCGGCCGGATTCCCGCCTGCGCCAAGGCGAGCCGGAAGTTGAACAGGGCGGCCCCGCACGCCAACCGCAGCTCCCGCTCCTCGGGGTCGGCTGCGGGCAGCCGGTACTTCGGGTCCGCGTGCAGCTCGATCAGGTGCGGCATGATCCGGAACCGCCACGGCTGGCTGTTGTGCAGCGACGGTGCCATCCCGGCCAGCCGGACCGCCTGCTCGACCTGACCGGACGTCAGACCGAAAGCGGCGGGGAACGCCGGCATCCGCACATCCTGGTCCGAGGGCTCCATGTCGTCACCATGCCTGTTGCGCACGCGTGCCGGGAGGGCCCAACGACCTCCGCTGGAGCTGCACGGGTGACCAAGGGCTCTGGATCCGGCACCGGGCTGTCGGCGCAGCCTGGACAGTGTGGGGGAGGGGGTGTTCGGGATGGTCCGGAAACCGGTGGTGGTGGGGTACGACCTGACGGAATCGTCCCGCCGCGCGGTGCGGTGGGCGGCCCGCGAGGCGTCCGGCCGCCGCTTGCCGTTGCAGCTGGTGCACGTGCTGACCTGGCCGTTCGAGGACCACGTTCCGATCGTCGTGCCGGGCGAGGGCGATGTGCTGGAGCCGTTGCAGGACCTGCTGCGGCGGGAGCTCGGCGAGCTGGTCGCCGACTGCAGGGAGATCGACGCGGGCCTCGAGGTGCGCGACGACCTGCGGTTCGGGGATCCGGCCGAGACGTTGGCGGAGCTGGCCGGTGGTGCCGAACTGCTGGTGCTGGGCGGCCCGCGCATCGAGGTGGAGATGGGGGTGCTGGGCTCGACGTCGGCGGAGCTGTTGACCCGCCGGACTGGGGCTCCCGTGGTGGTGGTCCGAGGCGTGCGCGCGCAGCCGGATTCCCAGCCCGTCGTGGTGGGTGTGGACGGGTCGGCGGCGAGCCGCGAGGCCATCGGGTTCGCCTACGACTTCGCCTCGCGGCACGGAAACGTCCTGGTCGCGGTGCACGCGTGGAGCGATCTGCCGTTGGATCCGTTCGCGCGGGTGGAGCACTGGGAGCTGCCGTGGAGCGAGATTCGCGAGGAAGCCATGGAGGTGCTCGCCTCATGTCTGGCCGGGTGGCGCGAGCACTACCCCGACGTGAAGGTGCGGCGCGCGGTGAGCCCGGAGAAGCCTGCTGATGCCCTGCTCCGGGAAGGGCAGGATGCGGCGCTGGTGGTCGTGGGCAGCCACGGCAGGGGGTTCGTCCGCCGCGTGCTGCTGGGCTCGGTGAGCCACGCGGTCGTCAACCGGGCCCGGTGCCCGGTCGCGGTCGTGCACGCCGGGTGAGCGCTTCAGGAATCCGCTGCTGCATTGCGGACGATCGCCACCGGGCACGGAGCGTGGTGCAGCACGCCCGCCGCCACCGAACCGAGGAACAGCCCGTCGAAACCACCGCCGCCGCGGTGCCCCACGACGAGCAAGCGCGCGTCGCGGGCGGCGTTGGTCAGCGCTGCCACCGGGTGCCCGTGCTGCACGACTTCGCGGATCGCGACTTCCGGGTGTTCTTCGCGGAGGTGCGCGGTTTCGCGGTTCAGCGACAGGCGGATGTTGCGCTCCACTTCGTCGCGGTCGGTCGGTGAGAGCGGCGCGGCGAGCAGGCTTTCCTCGTGCCACGCCTGCAGCGCGACCAGATCCGCCCCGAGCCGGGCCGCGGCGGCGAAGGCGAATTCCAGCGCGACGCGGCCGCACGACGAGCTGTCCACACCGACCACCACCGGG
Source organism: Saccharopolyspora sp. NPDC002686 (assembly GCF_040295745.1). Classification (NCBI taxonomy): domain Bacteria; kingdom Bacillati; phylum Actinomycetota; class Actinomycetes; order Pseudonocardiales; family Pseudonocardiaceae; genus Saccharopolyspora; species Saccharopolyspora sp. NPDC002686. The sequence goes on along the minus strand of NZ_JBEOVY010000129.1, from coordinate 294 downwards.
CCGACGGTCACCGGGACGTCCTTGCGCACGACGACGACCGGGCAGGACGCGCGGGTGGCGACGCCGAGGCTGACCCCTCCCAGCAGCGCGTCGGCGAAACCACCCAGCCCACGGGCTCCCAGAACCATGAGCTGTGCTGCGGAGCTTTGGCGCAACAGCACCTCCACCGGGTGTCCGGTCACGACTTCCGAGGTCACTTCCAAGCCCGGGTGGTTGGTGCGGCACTTCGCCTCGGTCCGGCGCACGGCGTCCTCGGCGTGCTCCGCGCGCACCGGGTCGTCGTTGGCGATCACG
>NZ_JBEOVY010000128.1:0-19281 GCF_040295745.1 Saccharopolyspora sp. NPDC002686 | reverse complement strand
GTCCGATACACGGCGAACGGGCTGTCCTCGCCAGGCGACGTCTGAGAACCCGCGGCGGTGCGAGCTGCGGGGGTGGGCTAAACGCCTCCGGCGTTTCAAAGCCAAAGACGGGTTCTGAGAGCCCGCACCACGACGACGGCGTCCGCACTCCACGGTGCGGGCGCCGTCGTCGTTGCAGCAGAACGACCGGTTCCCGTCTCGGAGCCGCGGATCGATCGCTAATGTGAGCGACGTGTTCCGTCCCGTGCACCTGATCGTCGCCCTGCTCAGCGCGCTGGCCGTGGCCGGCTGCGCCGCCCCCGGGGTCGAGCCGACCGTTTCCGAGCGGCGAACCGTCGAGGTGCCCGAGCTCCGGGCGGACAAACCGGGGGAGATGCTGGACCCGGCGTTCGCGCCGGAGCGGCTGCGCGGGATCGACGTGTGCGAGACCTTGCGGGCCGCCGGCCTGGAGAAGTACGGCACGCCCGCGCCCGAGTTCAGCCCGGACGGGTTCGGGACCTGCTCGAACTACATGAAGGACCACAACGGCAAGGACTTCGGCGCGACGCTGTACTTCGACTACGCGGTGCAGGAGCCGAGCAAGCACCAGATCGCCGGGCTGCCCGCCGAGATGAGCGAGAACGGCACCGGGACCTGCTTCGTCAGCGCGGCCTACGCCGGTGCCGACCTGAAGATGTTCGAAACCGCCCGCGGCGTGGGGATCCAGCTCTCCAGCGAGCAGGGCGACGCCTGCTCACCGGCGGTGCAGCTGCTGACCGACGTGATCGACGTGGTGCGGAACAAGCCGCAGGTGAACGCGCGGACTTCGGGCGGTCTGGCCGGTTTCGACCCCTGCGAGATCACCGACCCCGAGGTGCTCCGCCGCGCCATGGCGGGCGCCAACCCGGACAGCAGCGGCGGCCGCGGGCTGTACGAGTGCAAGTGGTTCGGCGAGAACGGCGTCGTGGCGGTGGTGAGCTTCCAGCTCGGCAGCATGCAGGAGACCAGCGTGCCGCCGGGCGCGCCGCCGCCTCCGCCGCTGGACCTGGGCGCCCCGACCGCGGTGGAGGTCTACCTCGATCCGCCGAGCTGCGCCATCGAGTGGGAGCACCGCAAGGCCGCTGCTGACAGCGAGTTCGTGCACGTGGAGATCTCGAACTCGGAGAGCGTTCCGCTGGATCCCTGCACCAGTGCTGGAGATCTGGCCCGACAGGTGCGGTCGAAGTTGCCCCGGGCTTGACGGTCCCGGTCGGCCTCTTGATTCCGTAGGCTGCACGATGACAACGACCGACGTAAAGGTGGGAGGCCGGCCATGACCCAGACCGCCCGAGGCGACGTCGAGATTCCGCCCGCGACCAGCGCGGAGTCCCCGACGTTCGAATCGATCGACCCCCGCACCGGCGAGGTCGTGGGGCGCCATCCGATCCATTCCGCGGCCGAGGTCGACGCCGGCGTCGCGGCGGCCCGCGAGGCGCAGGAGGCCTGGGCCGAACTCGGTTTCTCCGGCCGCAAGCAGCACCTCGACAAGTGGCGAAAGCTGCTGGCCAAGCGGGTGGACGAGCTGGCCGGGGTGATCTGCGCGGAGACCGGCAAACCGCTCGACGACGCCCGGCTCGAACTGGTCCTGGTGATCGACCACCTGCACTGGGCGGCGAGCAACGCCGAGAAGGTGCTGAAACGCCGAAAGGTCTCCTCCGGCGTGCTGATGGTCAATCAGACCGCCACCGTCGAGTACCTGCCGTTCGGCGTGATCGGCGTGATCGGCCCGTGGAACTACCCGGCGTTCACGCCGATGGGCTCCATCGCCTACGCGCTGTCCGCGGGCAACGCGGTGGTGTTCAAGCCCAGCGAGCTCACCCCCGGCGTCGGGCAGTGGCTGGCCGACAGCTTCGCCGAGGCGGTACCGGAGCACCCGGTGTTCCGGCTGGTGACGGGGTTCGGCGAGACCGGCGCGGCGTTGTGCGCGTCCGGGGTGGACAAGGTCGCCTTCACCGGTTCCACCGCCACCGGCAAGCGCGTGATGGCCTCCTGCGCCGAGAACCTGGTCCCGGTGCTGGTCGAGTGCGGCGGCAAGGACGCGCTGATCGTGGACGCCGACGCGGACCTGGCCGCAGCCGCGGACGCCGCGGTGTGGGGCGCGATGTCCAACGCCGGCCAGACCTGCATCGGCGTGGAGCGGGTTTTCGTGGTGGACGCGGTCGCCGACCGCTTCGTGGACATGATCACCGAACGCGCCGCGAAGCTGCGGCCGGGCGGTGAGCCGGGCGCCAACTTCGGGCCCATCACGATGCCTTCGCAGGTGGACATCATCCGCAGGCACATCGACGACGCGCTGGAGCGCGGCGGCCGGGCGCTGGTCGGCGGCGAGCACTCGGTGCGGCCGCCGTTCGTGGAGCCGGTGGTGCTCACCGACGTGCCGGACGACGCCCTCGCCGCCACCGAGGAGACCTTCGGGCCGACCATCGTCGTGGAGCGCGTTCGCGACGTCGACGAGGCCGTGACCCGCACCAACAGCACCCGCTACGGCCTGGGCGCGACGGTGTTCTCCCGCGCCAGGGGAGCGGAGCTGGCGCGGCGGCTGCGCAGCGGCATGGTCGCGGTGAACTCCGTCGTCGCCTTCGCCGGCGTGCCCTCGCTGCCGTTCGGCGGGGTCGGCGACTCCGGGTTCGGCCGGATCCACGGCGCCGACGGCTTGCGCGAGTTCACCCGCCCGCAGTCGGTCACCCGCCTCCGGTACAAGATCCCGCTGAACCCGATGAACTTCGGTCGGTCGAAGGGCACCATCCGGCGCATGGTGCGGCTGATCAAGTTGGTCCGCGGGCGCTGATCGACTCGCCGTTTCCGCTGGGCTTGCGCCGGGGGTGCCAGGAAGGTTCCCTGGCTTCGCACCCCCGGCCGGGCGCGGCGGGTGCGGGAGCGGGCACGCCCGGGTGGGAAGCACACGGCGCATGCGGCTAGCGGCGCAGGCAAGGAGGCCAGCGGGTGAAGAAGATCATCAACGATCCGGCGGCGGTGGTCGCGCAGTCGTTGCAGGGCATGGCCGCGGCGCACCCGGACCTGCTGCGGGTCCGCACCGATCCGGCGGTGGTGGTGCGCGCGGACGCGCCGGTGCCGGGCAAGGTCGCGGTGGTGTCCGGCGGTGGGTCCGGGCACGAGCCGCTGCACGGCGGGTTCGTGGGCGCCGGGATGCTGTCCGCGGCGGTGCCGGGCGCGGTGTTCACCTCGCCGACGCCGGACGCGGTGCAGGCCGCGATCGACGAGACCAACGGCGGTGCGGGCGTGCTGCTGGTGGTCAAGAACTACACCGGTGACGTGCTCAACTTCGAGACCGCCGCCGAGCTGGCCGGGCTGGACGACGTCGACGTGCGCAGCGTGATCGTGGACGACGACGTCGCGGTGAAGGACTCCACCCACACCGCGGGCCGGCGCGGTGTCGGCGGCACGGTGCTGCTGGAGAAGATCGTCGGCGCAGCGGCCGAGCAGGGCGCTGACCTGGACCGCTGCGAGGAGCTGGCCAGGCGGGTCGTGGCGCAGGTGCGCTCGATGGGCATGGCCCTGACCGCGCCGACCGTGCCGCACGCCGGGCAGCCCAGCTTCGACCTCCCCGACGACGAGGTGGAGATCGGCATCGGCATCCACGGCGAGCCCGGCCGGTCTCGGGTGCCGCTGACCTCGGCGGACGACATCGTCCGGCAGCTGCTGGAGCCGATCCTGGAGGACCTGCCGTTCGAGTCCGGTGACGAGGTGCTGCTGTTCACCAACTCGATGGGCGGCACCCCGCTGCTGGAGCTCTACCTGGCGCACGGCATCGCCGAGCGGCTGCTGGCCGAGCGCGGCATCCGCGTGCGCCGGCGCCTGGTCGGTCCGTACATCACGAGCCTGGAGATGCAGGGCATGAGCTTGACCCTGCTGAAGCTGGACGATGAGCTCACCGAGCTCTGGGACGCGCCGGTGCACACCGCCGCGCTGCACTGGTGAGGGAGAACGCCGGATGGGTTGCACTGCACAAGACGTGATCGCGGCGCTGCGGGCGGGCGCGGCCACCGTCGCCGAGCACCGGGACGAGCTGATCGGGCTGGACCGCGCGATCGGCGACGCCGACCACGGGGAGAACATGGACCGCGGGTTCCGCGCGGTCGTGGCCAAGGTGGACACCGCCGCGCCGGAAACGCCCGGCGCGGTGCTGAAGCTGTGCGCCACCGTCCTGATCTCCACCGTCGGCGGCGCTTCCGGCCCCCTGTACGGCACGGCGTTCCTGCGCGCCGCGGCCGCCGTCGGCGACGAGACCGACCTGGACGGTGCGGCGGTCGCGAAGGCGATCAAGGCGGGGCTGGACGGCGTGGTCGCCCGCGGCAAGGCGGTGGCCGAGGACAAGACGATGGTCGACGCGCTGATCCCGGCGGTGGAAGCGGCCAAGAACGCCGCGGAATCCGGTGAAGGCCCGGCGAAGGTGCTGGCCGCCGCGGCCGACGCCGCCCACCAGGGCGCGCAGGCCACCGAACCGCTGGTGGCCCGCAAGGGTCGCGCGTCCTACCTCGGGGAGCGCAGCGCCGGGCACATCGACCCGGGTGCGCGCTCGACCGCGCTGCTGTTGACCGCATTCGCCGAAGCCGCGGGGGCTCGCTCATGAACGTCGGACTGGTCATCGTCTCGCACAGCACCCGGCTGGCCGAAGGCGTGGCGGAACTCGCCCTGCAGATGGCACCGGACGTCCGGGTCGTCGCCGCCGGTGGGCTGCCGGACGGCAACATCGGCACGGACTTCGAGAAGGTCTCGGCAGCCCTGTCCGACGCCAACACCGGCGCGGGAGCGGTGGTGCTCTACGACCTGGGCAGCGCCCAGATGGTCGCCGAACTCGCGGTGGAATCGCTCGGCGACCCGAGCACCTCGCTGGTCGTGGACGCGCCGCTGGTCGAAGGCGCGGTCGCCGCGGCGGTAGCCGCGCAGGGCGGCGAGCCGATGGCGGCCGTGGGCCGCGCCGCGGAAGCGGCGGCCGCGGGCGGGCTGGCGGAGCCCGGAGCGGCGCCCGCAGCGGAGGAAGTCCGCGAGGAGCTGGAGCTGACCAACGAGGTCGGTCTGCACGCGCGGCCGGCGGCGCTGCTGGCGCGGAGCCTCGCGGGGCTGCAGGCCAGCGTCAAGATCTCCCTCGGCGACAACGAGGCCGACGCGGCCAGCGTCCTGGGCGTGATGGGCCTGGGCGCTCGCCAGGGCGACCGAATCGTCTTGCACGCCAACGGTCCTGACGCGGCGCAAGCCGTGGAGCGGATCCTCGACCTGGCCAAGCGGAACTTCGACGAGTAGCGCGGGGTTAGGGTGGGGTGATGTCGCCGCGTCTCCGCCACCGAGGCCTGCCGCTGCTGTTGTTCCTGTTGTTGGTGGCGGGGTGCACGCCGGGCGGATCGCCGCAGGCTCCCGCCGCGCCGCGGCAGGATTCCGGCTCCTCGCAGGCGATGCTCGGCGATCTGCGCACAGTGGACCCGTGCACCATGACCGATCCCGCCGCGCTGCGGGAGTTCGGTTCGGCGGAGAACGCGGGCACCGTTTCGCTGGACTACTGCCTGCTGCACGTGAAGCTGACCAACGGTTCGCTGGTCCAGCTCGCCGTCGGTGAGCTGGGCCGCGGGCCGGACCAGCCGGGTGATCCGGTGGTGCCGCGCGGCCCCCTGCGGATCGTGCAGAACGCGCCGCTGCCCGGCCACTGCAGCAGGCAGATCCTGTTCGCCGACGACCTGGCGCTGCGGGTCAGCGCGGACCTGCTGGTGGGCGATCCGGCGTCCGGGCTGTGCGGCATCGCCGAAGCCGGAGCCAACACCGCGGCCGCTGCGCTGGAGCAGCACCGCGTCGGGCACCGCGAGTTCCCGGCGAACTCGCTGGCCCGGGTCGACCCGTGCCAGGTGCTGGATTCCGCCGAGGTGCAGCAGATCCCGGGCTTGGAGGAGGCTCGGGGGCGGCCGAACCCCAGCGGGCACCAGTGCTCGTGGGGCGAGCAGTCCGCGGATGCGCCGCGCGTGCAGCTCAGCAACACCGCGGGTGATCCGCCGAAGGTGCTGCACGGTGCGGCCACCGAGGAGACGATCGCCGGGCGGCGCACCGTCGTCAGCGTCGTCGGCGGTGATCCGCAGCTGCCGCTGTGCTCGGCCGAGACCGGGAACCTGCCGTTCGGCCCCGACGGGCAGGTCGAGGTCGCGCAGCTGGTGGTGGCCGTGCCCGGGATGACCGGCATCGACGCCTGCGAGTACGCCCGCGGTCTGGCCGGGAAGGCCTGGCCGAACCTGCCACCGCCAACCCCGTAGCGGAGCGGTTACCGTTGTCGGGTGCCTCGACGCAATCGCCAGCAGCGCCGCCCGACAGCTGACACCAGCCACCGCGCGATGGGCACTGCTTTCGGCGCGTCCCGCGTCGAGCACGGCCCTGACGGCGAGTGGATGGTGCGCACCGTCCCCGCGGCGCAGGCCACCAAGGTCTACCGGTGCCCTGGATGCGACCACGAGATCCAGCCGCGCGTGGCGCACGTCGTGGCGTGGCCGAGCGCGGCGCACGGCGGCGTCGAGGAACGGCGCCACTGGCACAACGGCTGCTGGAGCGCGCGCACCCGCCGCGGCCCGACCCGGCGCTGGTCGTAGCACGTCACACCATGCCCGCCACCCGTTCGTGCGAGGATCGGGGGCGATGAGCACCGAGATCCGCGCCAACACCGTGCTGCCCGCCCGCCGGGAGCAGATCACCCTGCACACCGCCGACGGGCTGGAACTGATCGGCGAGCTCGCGCTGCCGGAGTCCGGGCAGCCGCGCGCCACGATGATCTGCCTGCACCCGCTGCCCACCCACGGCGGGATGATGGACTCGCACATCTTCCGCAAGGCGGCGTTCCGGCTGCCCGCGCTGGCCGACTTCGCGGTGCTGCGGTTCAACACGCGCGGCACCGCCAGCGAAGCGGGCCGCAGCCAGGGCAGCTTCGACAGCGGGAACTCCGAGCGGTTCGACGTGGCGGCGGCCCTGGAGTTCGCCGAGTTCCACGACCTGCCGAACGTGTGGCTGGTCGGCTGGTCGTTCGGCACCGACCTGACGCTGGTGCACGGCCTGGACCCGCTGGTGGAGGGCGCGGTGCTGATCTCCCCGCCGCTGCGCTGGAGCACCGAGGAGCACCTGGCCGCCTGGGCGGAATCGGGTAAGCCGGTGCACGCGCTGATCCCGGAGTTCGACGACTACCTGCGCCCGGAAGAGGCGCGCAAGCGCTTCGCCGCCATCCCGCAGGCCGAGGTGACCGGTTTCCCGGACACCAAGCACCTCTGGGTGGGCAAGGCCGAGGACGCGCTGGACGCCATCGTGCGGACGATCGCGCCGGACGTCCCGACGCCGCTCCCGCGCACCTGGGACGGCCCGTCGGAAACCCGCCAGGTCACCATCGTCAACTCCTGACCCGTTCGGCGGCGTTCGGCCGGATCGGCAGGGTGAGCAGCGAGATCCCCGCGGTGACCAGGAAGGTCGTCGACAGGCCCGCGTTGTCGGCGAGCACGCCCAGCGCTGCCGGGCCGATGATCGTCCCGATGCCGAGGAACAGCACGACCGCGCTGAAACCGGTCGCCGGGCGTTCCGGGAAGAGCTGGTAGCTCCAGACCGCCAACAGCCCGGAAACCGCCATGAAGGCGGGCCCGTAGAGCACGGCGGACAGGCCTGCCGCGGCGAACGATCCCGGCGCCGTGCCGAGCGCGACGACCGCCACGGCGAGCATGCTGAACAGCAGTGCGTGCGTCGAGCGCAGTCCGAGCCGTTCGATGACGGCCCCGGCTGCCAAGCCTCCGATGCCCGCGAGGCCGATCAGCGTCCAGAACACCGCTGCGGCGGTCGGGCCGGCAGCGACGAGTTCGGCGGCGAACGTCCAGTACACCGATCCGATCAGGCCGTAGGACAGCGCGGTGGCGAACAGCGGGATCGCCGGTCGGCGGAAGAACCGGACGCGCACACCGGTTTTCGGTCCGGCCGGGCTCGGGCCGCCTGGCAGCAACCGTGCATTGTGGACGGTCACGGCGACGGCGATCGCGGCGAAGAAGGCCCACGCGTACCGCCACGCGGTGCCCGTCGCGACCAGCGCCAGCGCACCGGCCGCGACGGTGCCGAACGCGGTGCCGGTGGGCAGCACGGCCAGCATCCGCTCCCGACGCTCCGCCGGGACGACGCGCGGCACGGCGTCCGAGTAGGGCGCCCACACCCAGCCCGAACTGGTGCCGGCCAGCACCAGCCCGACGACGAGCGCGGTGGGATCCGGTGCGAAGGCCACCAGGGCCATTCCGGCTGCGGCCGACAGCCCGGCCGTGACGATCAGCGGCCGCGGGCCGATCCGGTCGGAGAGCGCGCCAGCGAGGACCAGCGCGATCAGGTAGCCGACGTAGGTGGCGCTGCCGATCGCGCCGAGCAGGGCGATCGGCAGGTCGAACTCGCGGCGGATCTCCGGCAGGAACAGGCCGTACCCGTAGCGGGCGAAGCCGAAGCTGACGCCGATCGCGGACGCACCGGCCAGTCCTAGTCGCCACTCGGGCGGGAGCTTGCGCAGTGGTGTGGACACCGAGGCGATTCCCTTCATCCGGTCCATGTCGGTGACCAGCATCGAGTCGGCCCGCGCTACCGACGAGTGGCGAAAACGTCGCGATTCGATAGATTTGCGCCATGGCTTCCGAGGCTGACGAAGGGCGCATCAAGGTCGTCGTGCCAGTGCTGGAGGACTGCCCGCTGTTCGAGCTCGCCGTGCCGTGCGGGGTGTTCGGGCCGGACCGCCGCGACCTCAGCCCGCGCTGGTACGACCTGACCGCGTGCCAGACCGGACCGGAGGCGCACCGCGCGTCGGGCGGGCTGTTCGTGCAGGCGCAGCAAGGGCTGGAAGCGCTGGCCGCTGCGGATCTGGTGGTGGTTCCGGCCTGCGTGATGCCGTCCTACCGGCCGCCGGAGGAGCTGCTCGACGCACTTCGCGCGGCGCACGAGCGAGGGGCGCGGGTGGCCGCGCTGTGCTCCGGCGCGTTCGTGCTGGCTGCGGCGGGTCTGCTCGACGACCGCTCGGCCACCACGCACTGGATGTACGCCGACGAGCTGCGACGGCGGCATCCTCGGGTCCGGGTCGACGAGCATCCGCTCTACATCGACGAAGGCGACGTCCTGACCAGTGCCGGAACCGCTGCGAGCCTGGACCTGTGCCTGCACATCGTCCGCCGGGACTTCGGCGCCGCCGCGGCCGCCGATGTCAGCCGCCGGATGGTCATCGCGCCGCACCGCGAGGGCGGCCAGGCGCAGTACATCCCGCCCGCGTCGAGCCGGGCTGAGGCGGACGGGCTCGCTCCGGTGCTGGACTGGGCCCGCCAGCAGTTGCACCGGCCGTTGACGATCGCCCAACTCGCGGAGCGCGCGGGGATGAGCAACCGGACCTTCGGCCGCCGCTTCGCCGAGCAGGTCGGCACCACACCGCTCAAGTGGCTCAACCGCCAGCGCCTGGCCCGGGCGCGCGAACTGCTGGAAACCACGGACCTGACCGTCGACCTCGTCGCCGAACGCAGCGGCCTCGGCACGGCGAGCGGCCTGCGCCAGTACTTCCAGCGCGAGCTGGCCACAACACCGGCGACCTACCGCCGAACCTTCCGCCGCCAAGCGCAGTGACCGCGGGCAGGGTTTCCCCCAGGTCAGGTGCGCGGGTGCTCCAGCCGGAACACCACTTCGGGACGGCCGTCGCGGACGCGTCGTTCGTGCAGCGCGAATCCGAGCTTCTCGGCGACGCTGATCGACGGGGCGTTGTCGGCGTCGGTCACGATCACCACGGGCCAGTCGGGGCGGTGCCGGCGCGTCCAGTCGATCGCCGCTGCGGCCATTTCCGGGGCGTAGCCGTTGCCCCACGCGCTCGGCCAGAACCGGTAGGCGAGGTTCAGCACGGGCTCGTCGCCTTCCGAGGAGTGCCGCACGCCGCCGAAGCCGAGCACCTCGCCGGCTCCGGTGCGGCGGACCGCCCAGTACCCGATGCCGTCCGAGGCCCAGCCCTGCTGGAAGCGGTCGAACAGCTCCCGGGCCTGCTCGGGTGATCGGCGCGACCAGTCGTCGTAGGGGTGGGCCTCCGGAGCGGAGTGCACCGCGATGAAGGCTTCGGCGTCGGCGGGTTCGGGGCGGCGCAGCACCAGTCGCCGGGTGCGGATCTCCTCGGGCTCGACCACGCTGGGAACGGTAACCGCTGAACCTGTCGTCGAGCAGCTGGTTTTCGGGTTCAGCGCGAGTGGTCCAGCAGGTAGACGACCTCGGGCCGACCGTCGCGTTCGCGGTGCTCCTCGAACTTGAAGCCGAGCTTCTCGGCGATCCGGATCGACGCCCTGTTCTCGGAACCCGTCACGATCCGGACGGGGTGCTCGGGGCGGTGTCGGCGTGCCCAGTCGATCGCTGCTGCGGCCATTTCGGGGGCGTAACCGTTGCCCCAGGCGGTGGGGAAGAAGCGGTAGTAGAGGTTGAGCACGGGGTCGCCGTCACCGTCCCAGTGCTGGAGCCCGCCGAAGCCGATCACCTCACCGGTCTCGGCGAGCCGGATCGTCCAGTAGCCGATGCCGTTCTCGTCCCACTTCTCGCCGAACGAATCGAGCTGTTGGCGGGCATCTTCGGGGGAGCGTCGCAGCCAGCTGTCGTGCGGGTAGGCCTCCGGGGTGTTGTGCAGGGCGATGAACGGCTCGGCGTCGGCGGGTTCGGGGCGGCGCAGCAGCAGTCGCCGGGTGCGGATTTCTTCTGGCTCGACCACGCCGCGAACGGTAGTCGCCCACCCCGTCAGCGAGCAGCCGATTTTCGGCGCGGACGGCAGAAGAGTGGCGAACGGGACCACGGTCCTGCTCGATCTTGTGGTGGAGGAACACATACCCCAGCGGTGGGCTGCGGCTTAACGTCCTACGGCATGAGTGACAACGTGCACGTCGGGACGCTGGGCGGGCGGGTGGCCCTTGTGACCGGCGCGGGCAGCGGGATCGGGCGGGCGTGCGCCCGCGCGCTCGCTGCGGACGGCGCGGAGGTGCACGTCGTCGACCTCGACCGGACCTCCGCCGAGCGAGTCGCCGAAGAGGTCGGCGGCCGGGCGCACGTGGCGGACCTCGCCGATCCGGCGGCGGTGGACGCGCTGCCCGCGGAGGTCGACGTCCTGGTCAACAACGCCGGTTTCCAGCACGTCGCCGCGCTGCCGGAGTTCCCGCTGGACACCTTCATCCGCATGCAGCAGGTGATGGTGACCGCCCCGTTCCAGTTGGTGCGCAACGCTTTGCCGCACATGTACGGCCGGGGCTGGGGGCGCGTCGTGCACGTCTCCAGCGTGCACGGGCTGCGCGCCAGCCCGTTCAAAGCCGGTTACGTGACCGCGAAGCACGCGCTCGAAGGTCTGTCCAAAGTGGTCGCACTGGAGGGCGCGGAGCACGGCGTGACGAGCAACTGCGTCAACCCCGGCTACGTCGACACCCCGCTGGTGCGCGCGCAGATCGCCGATCAGGCCGCCGCGCACGGGATCGCCGAGTCCGAGGTGGTCGAGGACGTGCTGCTGCGCCGGGCGGCGCTCAAGGAACTGATCGATCCGGCGCAGGTCGCCGAGCTGGTGCGCTGGCTCTGCGGAGACCACGCGGCACATCTGACCGGTGTTTCCCTCCCGATGGACGGCGGCTGGACCGCCGCCTGAACCGGCCTGACACAAAGGAGTGTTCGCCTTGGCCAGCAACAGATCCGGCAACGCGCGGGGCGGCTCGATCGCGCGGGTCGTCGGCGCGAGCCTGATCGGCACCACCGTCGAGTGGTACGACTTCTTCCTCTACGGCTCGGCCGCCGCGCTGGTGTTCAACCAGCTGTTCTTCCCCGAGGCCGATCCGCTCACCGGCACGCTGCTGGCGTTCACCACGTATGCGATCGGGTTCCTGGCCCGGCCGCTGGGCGGGTTGGTGTTCGGCCACTTCGGCGACCGGGTGGGGCGCAAGAAGCTGCTGGTGGTGAGCCTGCTGATGATGGGCGGCGCCACCTGCGCGATGGGCCTGCTGCCCACCTACGCCGCGGTGGGTGCGCTCGCGCCGGTGCTGCTCACGCTGCTGCGCCTGGTGCAGGGCTTCGCGCTCGGCGGCGAGTGGGGCGGCGCGGTGCTGATCGTGTCCGAGCACGGCGAGGACCGCCGCCGCGGGTTGTGGGCGTCATGGCCGCAGTGCGGTGCGCCGGGCGGCAACCTGCTGGCCACCGCGGTGCTCGCGGTGCTGGCGGCGACGCAGTCCGACGAGGCGTTCCTGGCGTGGGGCTGGCGGGTCCCGTTCCTGCTGTCCGGCGTGCTAGTGGTGATCGGCTTGTGGATCCGGCTCGCGGTCAGCGAATCGCCGGTCTTCCTCGAAGCCCAGCGCAAGGCCGAGCAGCGCAGCGAGCACGTGCCGGTGGTGGCGGTGTTCCGGGAGCACTGGCGCGAGGTGCTGATCACCATCGGCTCGCGGATGGCCGAGAACGTCTCCTACTACGTGCTCACCGCGTTCATCCTGGTCTACGTGACCGGCCCGCTGGACATGCCGAAGTCGGTCGGGCTCAACGCGGTGCTGATCGGTTCCGCGCTGCACTTCGCGACGATCCCGCTGTGGGGTGCGCTGTCGGACCGGGTGGGCCGCAAGCCGGTGTACCTGTTCGGCGCGGTGTCGATGGGCGTGTGGGGCTTCGCGTACTTCGCGCTGCTGGACACCGGATCGCCGTGGGTGATCACGCTGGCCACCACCACCGGTCTGCTGCTGCACGGCGCGATGTACGGGCCGCAGGCGGCGTTCTTCGCCGAGCAGTTCGCCACCCGGGTCCGCTACACCGGGCTCTCCGTCGGCGGGCAGCTGTCGTCGATCGCGGCGGGCGCGTTGGCGCCGATCATCGCGGTGGCGCTGCTGCAGCACTTCGGCAGCACCGTGGCGGTGTCGGTCTACCTGCTGGCGATGTGCGTGCTGACGGTGGCGGCGGTGCTGGTGGCGCGGGAGACCGCGGGAACTTCGCTGCACGACGAAGCCCCGCAACAGCAGCCCGCGGTGCCAAGATGAGCGGGTGAACGACGACGTGGTCCGGCTGCTCGAACTGCTCGCCGACGGGGCGGGCGGCGAGCAGCTGGCGCACGTCGCGGTCGAGAACCCGCAGCTGAGCCGGGCGAGCGCGCTGGCGCTGCGGATCCACAGCACGCTCACCGCGCACCGCCGCCGGGAGGCCGAGCTCAGCGCGCTGTTCGACACCGCGAGCGACCTGGCCGGGCTGCGCGACACCGATGCGGTGCTGCGGTCGATCGTGCGCCGGGCCCGCACCCTGCTCGGCGTGGACGTCTCCTACCTGAGCCTCAACGACGAGGTCGCCGGGCGCACCTACATGCGGGTCACCGACGGTTCGGTGTCGGCGCTGTTCCAGAAGGTGACGCTCGGGATGGGGGAGGGCTTGGGCGGACTGGTCGCGCAGGCCGCCCAGCCGTACGCGACCCGCGACTACTTCGGCGACGAGCGGTACCGGCACACCTGGCCGATCGACTCGGCGGTCCGCGACGAGGGGCTGACGGCGATCCTGGGCGTGCCGCTGGCGCTCGGGGACCAGGTCATCGGCGTGCTCTACGCCTCGGATCGCACGCCCCGCGAGTTCACCCCGGACGAGATCGCGCTGCTGTCCTCGCTGGCCGACCACGCCGCGATCGCGCTGGACAACGCCCGGTTGCTGGAGGAGATCAGCGAGCAGAGCGCCGCGCTGCGCCGGGCGGAGGAAGCGCACGACCGGCTCATGGACCTCGCGCTGCGAGGTGCCGATGTGCCGGAAGTGGCGGCTGCGGTGGCGGACGTGCTGCACGGCGGGATCAGCGTGTTCGACGCCGACGGCGCCGAGCTGACCAGCGATCCGGTGGCCCCGGTGCCGCCGCCGGCGGCGATCGCGGCCTCGCGCGCGAGCGGACGCGCCATGTCCACATCGGACGGATGGGTGTGCGCGGTGCAGGCCGGTCCGGAACTGCTCGGAAGTCTCGTGCTGTCCGGCCGCGGCGATCTGGTGGACGCCGATCGTCGGCTCTTCGAGCGGGCTGCCGTGGTCACGGCGTTGTTGTTGATGCTGCGTCGTTCGGTCGCCAAGGCCGAGGACGAAGTGCGCGGTGAGCTGCTGACCGACCTGCTCACCGCGCCTGAGCGCAACCCGGGGGCGTTGCTGGCACGCGCTGAGCGGCTGGGGTTGGACCTGGCCGAGCCGCATGCCGTGCTGATCGCGCATGCTGAGCGCGTGCCGCGCACTCGGCTGGCGGTGGCTGCCGGTCGATGTGCCGCGCTCGCCGGGATCCACGCGGAGGAAGTCGTCTTCCTGGTCCCGGCCACCGACGCCGGATCGCTCGCGGCGCGCATCGCCGAGACCCTGCGGTCCGCAGTGGACAGTCCGGTCACCGTCGGAGCCTCCGGCCCTGCGCACGGGCCCCGGGAGATCGCGGCAGCGCATGCCGAAGCCGCCCGCTGCCTGCGGGCATTGCTCGCGCTCGGCCGGGTCGGCGAGGGTGCGTCGATGGACGGCCTGGGATTCCTAGGTGTGCTGCTCGGCGAGCAGACCGACTTGCCCGGCTTCGTGCGGCGGACGATCGGCCCGGTGCTCGACTACGACGCCCGCCGCGGCACCGAGCTCCTCGCCACGCTGAACGCCTACTTCGAGTCCGGCGCGAACCTCACCCGCGCCAAGGACGTCCTCCACGTGCACGTCAACACCGTCGTGCAGCGCCTCGACCGCATCGGCTCCCTGCTCGGCGCGGACTGGCAGACCCCGGACCGAGCGCTGGAGATCCAGCTCGCCCTGCGCGTGCGCACCTTGCAGGGCTAGCCGCGTGCGCGCAGCCAGGACTGCAGTTCGTCGAACGCGTCGCGGAAGTGCGGGGCGAGCGGTTCGAGGCCGGGGAACTGGTCGACGAGGCCGTCGGTGTGGTTGCCGTTCTCGATGCGGTGGTACCGGTGCAGGTCACCGCGACCGCTGGCGGCCACCATCCCGGCGTAGACGTCGGAGCTGCGGCTGATCGGCAGCAGGGTGTCGAGGGTTCCGTGCAGGCTGATCAGCGGTTTGCCGATGCGGCCGGTCAGGGCGACCCGCTCCACCGCGCGGTGCACTTCGGCGGGCCGCGCGGCGTAGTCGTAGTCGGCGTCGCAGTCCGGGGTTCCGGTGCGGCAGAAGGGGATTCCGGCCTGGCGGTCCCCGTCGAAACCCGGGTCGAACTCCTCGCGGTAGATCCGCTGCGTCAGGTCCCAGTAAACGCGGTGGTGGTAGTCCCACAGGAACTGCGATCCCGGTGCGAAACCCGCTGCCAGAACTGCGCTTTCATCACCTGCGGGGTAGGCGCGCAGTGCCGGCGGCAGGAACGTCAGGAGGTTGTCGCGCTGGGTCCACAGCGCACCCTCCCAGTCGACTCCGCCGTCGTAGAGCCACGGCCGATTCTCCAGCTGCCAGCGCACCAGGTAGCCGCCGTTGGACAGCCCTGCGGCGATGGTCTGAGTCGGCGGTCGGCCGTAGTGGCGCCACGCCGCGAGCTTGGCGGCCACGGTCAGCTCGGTGACCCGGTCGTTCCACTCGACCACCGCGTCGCCCGGCCGGTCGCCGTCGGTGAAGAACTCCGCGCCGGTGTTGCCCTTGTCGGTGGCGGCGAAGGCGTAGCCTGCGGCCAGCGCGTGGTCGGCGATCGCCCGGTCGTTGGCGTACTGCCTGCGGTTTCCCGGACTTCCCGAGACGACCAGACCGCCGTTCCAGCGCTGCGGCAGGCGCAGCACGAACTGGGCGTCGTGGTTCCAGCCGTGGTTCTGGTTGGTCGTCGAGGTGTCCGGGAAGTAGCCGTCGACCTGCCGGCCCGGCACCGGACCCGGCGCGGGCAGGTCAGCGGAGGTCAGGCCCGCCCAGTCGGCCTGCACCGTGTGCCCGGAGGCGAGCGTGCCGGTGGTGGTCAGGTCGTCGAGGCAGGCCGATTCCTGGTGCACCGCACCGGGAACCCGCACTTCGGGGCCGCAGCGCTGAGCGGCGGACGCGGTCGGGACGAGCAACGTGCCGGTGAGCAGTCCGGCGGCCAGCAGCGTGATTCCCCTGCGCACGGGCGACCTCCTCGGTTCCGCTTCGTGACGGTAGAGCCGCGGCCGGAGCTCGGACATGTGGACGTGGCACACAAAACCGCGCCCGGGAGTAGTGCTGTCCACTGTGGAAGGCGTGCTCGACCTGGCCCTAGCGTGGTTCGGACCACGAGGAGGTGGTTCGCGTGCGGATTCTGTCCCTGATCGCGGCGGTGCTGCTGGCGGCGGTCATCTCGGCCCCGACGGCTTCGGCGGCCGAACTCCGGGAAGTGACCGGGTTCGGCACCAATCCCGGCGCGCTGCGCATGTTCGAGTACGTCCCCGACGGGATGCCGGAAGGACGCCCGGTGGTCGTCGCGATGCACGGCTGCACCCAGGACGCGGCGGGCTACGGCACCGGCGCGGGCTGGGTGGAGATGGCGGACCGGGCGAAGTTCGCGCTCGTGCTGCCGCAGCAGGAGCAGGCCAACAACGCCAACCGGTGCTTCAACTGGTTCGAGCCCGGCGACATCGCGCGGGGCAGCGGCGAGGCCGAGTCGATCTCGCAGATGGTCCAGCGCGCCGTCGACGACACCGGGGCGGACCCGTCGCGGGTCTACGTCACCGGCCTGTCGGCGGGCGGGGCGATGACCGCCGTGATGCTCGCTGCGTACCCGGACAAGTTCGCCGGTGGCGGTGTCGTCGCCGGGTTGCCGTTCGGTTGCGCCACGTCCGCGATCGATGCGTTCACCTGCATGAACCCCGGCAAGGACCGGACGCCCCAGCAGTGGGGCGACGCGGTGCGCGGCGCGAGCTCGCACCAGGGCCCGTGGCCGACGCTGAGCATCTGGCACGGCACCGCGGACTCCACCGTGGCACCGGCGAACCAGCGCGAACTGGTCGAGCAGTGGACGAACGTGCACGGCATACCGGCCACACCGACCTCCACCGACACCATCGCGGGCTACCCGCGCGAGCGCTACGCCGACAGCTCCGGGCGCACCTTGGTCGAAACCGTCTCGATCACCGGCATGGGCCACGGCCAGCCGATCGACCCGGGCACCGCCGACGGGCAGTGCGGGCAGGCCGGCGCCTACCTGCTCGACGTCGACGTCTGCGCCGCCTGGCACCTCGGCGAGTCGTGGGGCCTGTAGGCGAAACGCGGCCGCCGCTGCGCCGCGTCGGTGGTGCTCGTGCGGCACGATGGGGCGGTGCACTTCATCGAATCGGGCGTCGGGACACCGCTGGTGCTGCTGCACGCGTTCCCGGCGGACGCGCGGATGTGGAACCCGGCTCGCGCCAGGTTGGAGGAGCAGGCGCGGGTGATCACCCCGGACCAGCGAGGACTGGGGGAGAGCCCGCTGGACGGCTCGTGGGCGCGGAGCCTGGCCGAGCCGAGCGACAGCAACTGGGCGGCCCAGCACCCGAGCATCGACACCGCAGCCGCCGACGTCCTCGAACTGCTCGACCGGCTGGAGCTGCCGGAGGTCGTGCTGGGCGGCTGTTCGATGGGCGGTTACGTCGCGATGGGCGTGCTGAGGGCCGCGCCGGAGCGCGTCGCCGGGCTGCTGCTGGTCGACACGAAAGCAGTCGCCGACAACGACGAGCAGCGCACCAACCGCCTCAACGCCGCGGATCGCGCGGAGCGCGAAGGCACGAGCGGCTGGCTGGCCGACGGCACGCTGCCCAACGTGCTCGGCCGCACTACGCACGAGCAGCGCCCCGAGGTGCGCGAGCACGTCCGGGAGTTGATCGAAGCGCAGCCGCCGGAGGGCGTTGCTTGGGCGCAGCGCGCGATGGCGAGCCGCCCGGACAGCACGGATGCGCTGCGGGCCTTCGCCGGTCCTGCGCTGGTGATCGTGGGCGAGGAGGATCCCCTCACGCCCCCGGAACAGGCCCGCGAACTCGCGGACGCGCTCCCGGAAGGTGAGCTCGTGACGTTGCCCGGTGCAGGTCACCTGCCGCCGGTCGAGGCACCGGAGGAGTTCGCCGACGTCGTGCGACCGTGGCTGGCCCGGTTCGCCTGACCCGCGCTAATCGTCGTCCTTGGCGGGCAGGTGCGAGTCTTTCTCGTCCCGCTTCGGATCGGTCCGCCGCAGCTCGTCGGCCATCTCGCTCGGCAGCACGAAGTAGTTCCCCGCCGGCCGCCTGGCTCGGGCGGTGGCGTCATCACCGGTCGGCAAGTCCTGGTCCACCATCGACGTGATCCTTTCCCGTCAGGTGCAGTGCCCGCCCCCTCCGGGAGTAGAGAGAGCGGGCCGCAGGACCGATGACGCGCATCCATCCGACCGGGAAAAACGTCAGGCGATGGGGGTCTGGATCTCGGTCACCATCCCGGCCGGATCCTCCGGGCAGGCCAGGGTGACCTCGCGTTCCGCACCGCCCGGCTGGTGCCCGGCGGCCTCCATCCACTGCGCCAACGCCTGGTAGGTGGGCAGGCAGTCGTCCATCGAACCGCGGTGCACGATCGTCGCCGCCCGCTCCACCGCGGGCAGGTCCACCACGTCGAACTCGAACGCCGGATCCGGCTCGGCGTTGACCGGCATCCCGGCGTGCACGACCACGGTGTCGGCGTCCTCGCCGTCCGTGTAGTAGCCGGTCGCCGGGCCGACCGGCGTCACCCCGGCGCGTTCCAGACCCGCGCACAGCTCGTCGTAGAGCCCCTGGATGACCGGGCCGATCGACTGCGGATCCATGTTCCGCGCGGTGCCGGACAGCTCGGCGAGCCGCACCGCGGGCAGGGACTTGATGATCACGTCTTCGGTGGGCATGGTTCCCTCTGCTTCGATGATCTGGAGCCGCGCCCGAACACGGGTCAACCGGGCGGTGTCCGCCTCGATCTGGTTCTGCAGTTCGGCCTGCCGCAGCGCGAGCATGCCGCGCAGCTGCTCGGCGCTGAACTCCTCGTCGAGGATCTGCTGCACCTGCTGCAGGGTGAACCCGAGCTCCTTCAACGCGACGATCCGGTTGAGCCGGGCGAGCTGCGCCGCGTGGTAGGCCCGGTGGCCGGTCGACCGGTTGACGTGCGCGGGCTGCAGCAGCCCGATGGCGTCGTAGTGCCGCAACATCCGGACCGACACCCGCCCGTGCCTGGCGAAATCTCCAATGCTGAACATGACATCCCCGGTCTACGACCTGACACGGTGTCAGGTGCAAGCACCTGCTCGTAGGCGGCGAGGCTGTGTCGAACAGTGCCCAGGACCGATCCGCACATCGCTTGGTCGGGTGACGTGATCCGCGATTTCCATTGAAATCGAACGTCCGATTTCAATGGAAA
>NZ_JBEOVY010000127.1:0-19459 GCF_040295745.1 Saccharopolyspora sp. NPDC002686 | reverse complement strand
ACCGAGATGCTGGGCTCGCGCATCTTCTTCGAGCTCGTCCAGCGCATCGGGAGCTACACGCCCGCGGGTTCACCGAGGTCGCCACCCCGGTCCTGGAGCAGGTCACCCGGCAGACCGGCGAACCGACGCTGATGGCGGTGCTGGACGGCCACGACCTGCTCTACGTGCACTACGTCGAAGGCACCCAGCACGTCCAGATCACCGGCGAGCCCGGCCGGCGCGGACCGCTGCACTGCACGTCGATGGGCAAGTGCCTGCTGGCGTTCGCCCCGGAGCAGCAGCGGGAGCAGCTGCTGGCCGAGCTGGAGCTGCCGTCGTTCGGTCCGAAGTCGATCACCGACCGGGAGCAGCTGGCGCGCGAGATCGAGCAGGTCCGGCAGCAGGGTTACGCGACCGCCGACGAGGAGCACGAAGCCGGCATCCTCGCCATCGGCGTCCCCGTGCTCAACCCGGCCGGGGTCGCGGTCGCGACGCTGTCCACCGCCGCTCCCGCCTTCCGCAGCTCGCTGGAGGAACTGCACACCTACCTGGAACCGCTGCACCGCGCGGCGAAGGAGCTGGCCATCGGCCTCCCGCGCCGCTGACCGTCCGGTGTGGACCGGCGAGTTCGAGCCGAACAGTGGCCCGGAGCGGGTTCGGTGCGGTCGAATGTGATCTCCACACCCACCGCACCAAGGAGGGCACACGTGCGTCCACCGGTCCGCCGCAGCATCGCCTGCACGATCGCCTCGGCAACCCTGGCGCTGCTGGCACCCGTCGCCTCGCAGGCCGCACCCGACTGCTCCGACCGGTCACGTCCGCTGACCGTCGAGGAGCAGCGGCTCCCCCGGCCGGAACCGCAGGAAGTGCTGGCGCGCAGCGGGTTCGACGACATCGGCCCGCAGTTCGCCGCAGCGCTGTGCGGCGTGGGCGACCTCGCCGCCGCGGAACGGCTGATCAGTTCGAGCGGCGATCAGGTCTGGGACCGGGCCACGGCCCGCGCACAGGGCCGTGGCAGCGTTGACCTGCCGACCGTCGACGACCGCCCGCTGTACTGGGCGCGGTTGAGCATGACCACGGCGCTGCGCCAGTGGACGCCGTCGTTCTCGCTCGACGAGTCCCAGCGCGATCAGCTGCTCTGGAGCCTGGAACGCCACTCGCGCGGGCAGACCTCGGTCGACTTCCAGCGCGGGAAGGGCATCAAGCGGGTGCTGATCAGCGGTTTCGACCCGTTCCAGCTGGACGGCGACATCCGCCGCAGCAACCCCTCCGGCGCATCCGCGCTCGCCCTCGACGGGACGGTGCTCAACACCGAGTCCGGTCCGGTCCGCGTCGAGGCCGCGATGTTCCCGGTGCTGTGGAAGCCCTTCGAGCAGGGCATGGTCGAGCAGACGTTCCTGCCGCACGTGCAGCCCGGCGCGGACCAGGTCGACCTCTTCGCCACCGTCAGCCAGGGCCGCCCCGGGCAGTTCGACATCGAGCACTGGAACGGGCGCTGGCACACCGGCGTGGACAACAACAACGAGCAGCGCGACGGCGTCGCCGAGATCCCGCCGGGCATCCCGACCGTCGAGCCGCCGCAGGAATTCGTGCCGACGACCCAGCCCTACGCCTCGATCGTGCGCGCCAACACCGGCCGCTTCCCGGTGTTCCACAACACCGAGGTCACCGAGATCCCGGCCGGCGGGACCGAACCGGTGGTGCGCCCGGACGGTCCGACGCCCGGCTCGGCCGCACGCGCAGGTGGCGGTGGGAGCTACCTGTCCAACGAGATCGCCTACCGGACGACGCTGCTGCGCGACGCCGTGGGCGCGGATCTCCGCGGCGGGCACGTCCACACCCCGGTGCTCACCTTCGCGCCGGACAACGAGGACGCGATCGTCGATCCGGTCTTCGCGCAGAACCTGCAGGACATCGTGTCCCAGGTCGGCGCGATCGTCGAAGTCGCGGCCACCGCGCGCGGCGACGAGACCACCGCTGATGTGGCGAGGACTCCGCGCGACCGGACCGGGCGCGTTCCCGCACCGTCGATGTGACCCCGAGGAGGGGTGGAGGTCTTCCGACCACCACCCCTCCTTTCGATCGGATCCGATCAGCCGATGGATGTTGGTCCGTTCAGGTGTTGCCACTACGCCGTTCAAACCTGTTGTCGGATCTCGACTTTCGCGCCTGCGAAGGCAGAACGTGTTTCGTCGACGCGGGTTCTCGAATGCGGTCCCGGCTGTCGGTGGGCTGGACTACCTTGATCAACAATGCTCGTGATCTTCGAGCAGGTGAGGATGGAGGACACCAGCAATGGTCGAGAAATTACGGGCGCGCAAGCGCACCGCCGCGCTGGCGGCGGTGGCTGCGGTCGGCGCGCTGTCGAGCTTCGGCACGGCACACGCCGACGAGCCCCAGGGCGGCGTGACGCCCTACATCATCGGCGGCTCGCCGGCCGATCAGACCTACTCGTTCATGATCTCGCTGGAGTACGAGCGCGACGGGAACCCGGACTCCCACCGCTGCGGCGGCGCCCTGATCAACCCCGAGTGGATCGTGACGGCGGCGCACTGCATCGCCGGCGACAGTCCTGACGGCACGCCCGTCCTGGACGACCCGGCGATGTTCCACGCGCGGATCGGCTCCACCGACCGCACCACCGGCGGCAGCATCTCCAAGATCGAGGAGATCGTGGTGCACCCGGACTACAAGGCGTTCGCCGAGCGCTCCGAGGGCAACGACATCGCGCTGCTGCACCTGGACGCGCCGAGCGACCAGGTCCCCGCGCCGATGGTCGGCAAGGCGCCCAAGCCGGGAACGGCGGTCCGCCAGATCGGTTGGGGTTACGTCTCCAACGACGACCAGGGCGACCCGAACAAGCTCCCGACGCAGCTCCAGCAGCTGGACACCACGATCATCCCGCCGAACACGCCGAAGTGCGTGGCGGACGCGGGCGACGACTCGTGGGGAATCCGCGAGGGCGACCTCTGCACCGACAACCCCGAAGGCGTCCGCGGCCCGTGCGGTGGCGACTCCGGTTCGCCGCTGCTGGTCCGCGAGGGCGACGGCTGGCAGGTCGCCGGCCTGGACAGCCGCGGTGTCGGCTCCGTGTGCGGCGCGACGCCGGACATCTACACCAACGTGGCCAACTACCGCGGGTGGATCGACAGCGTGATCTCCTGATCCGGCGTGGGTCCCGTCCGCGTTCCTTCGCGGGCGGGACCCGCTGCTCCCGAACCAGCGGATCCGCAGCATCATCGTCCTTTATGGACGTTGTGTGCCCTGCGCAGATCACAGCGGCACTTCCGCCGATCCACCGAAATGGCTCGACCGGTTGCCCTAGGCTCCGAAGTCTCGAGATCGGGGGTTCTGGTGGGTGTTCTCGGCAGGGACGAATCGCTGCGGCAGCTTCGGGAGGCTGCGGTAGCAGCGCAGGACGGGCGCGGCGGCCTGTTCGTGGTGCGCGCCGATCCCGGTCTCGGGTTGTCCGCCCTGCTCGACGCCCACCTCGACGAGATGCGGTCCGCGGGTGTGCCGACGCGGCGGATCGTGGTGCTGGCGCCGCACGGCAGGACTGCGCTGTCCGAAGGCGCGCCGGAATGGCCGGAACGCGGCGTCGTCGTCATCGACGACCTGCACCGAGCCGACGATGCGACGCTGCTCGCCCTGCACGCTCTCGCTGACGAGTTGAGCGAGAAGCCCTTGTTGGTGGTCGCCGGCAGGCATCCCGGTGCCGTCCCCGCGCGATTCGCCCGTCTCGACCGGATCGCCGTCGTGCACGACCTGGCCCCGCTGGACGACGGCGCAGCGCGCGCCCTGCTGACCGAGCTGACCGGATCGGAACCACCGCAGTCATCGCTGCAGCTCGCCGCGGGCAACCCGTGGCTCTTGTCCCGCCTCAGCGCGGACGACCGAGCCGTCGAGGTGACGGCGTGGGCAACCGAACTGGCGGGGGCGGATTCGCCGCTGTTGCGCTACGCCGCGCTCCTGGCCGAGCCCGCGTCCGTCGAAGACCTGGCCGCCGTGCTCGATTCCACTCCGGTGGACGTGCTGACCGGTGTCGAGCGGCTGACAGCGCTGGGACTGGTCGACGCGGTGGAGGGCGCGGTGAGGCTGCGCCACCCGGTGGTGCGCCACGACCTGGCCTCGACGTCAGCGGGGCTGCGCAGCACAGCGGCCAAGGCGTTGATCGACCGAAACGCCCCGGCAGCGACGATCGCCGAACACCTCGTCCACTCCCCCGTGTCCGCCTGGACCACAGCTTGGCTGAGCGAGCACGCCGACCAGGTTTCCCCGGCACCGACACCTGCCATGCTGCATCTGCTCGAACGCACCGTTGCCAGCCTCGTTCCGGGTGCCCCAGAGATGCTCCCGCTTCGAGCCGCGCTGGCCGAGGCCCAGCTGTGGTCGGGCCGGTCCGAACAAGCCCGCCGCACCGCCACCGCGACCCTGGCGGCCCGGCCGGAACCACCGATCAGACACCGGCTGCGGGCGACGCTCGCGCTGAGCCACATCTTCGCGATGGATCCCGAGAATGCAGCACAGGCCCTGGATCCGGAACGCGAGCACGGCGAGCTCCCACCGCGCTTGGCCGTGATCGACGCCACCGCCCGGCTGCTCACCGGAGACCTGACCGGGGTGGAGCGCGCGCTGGAGATCGCCGAACCGCACGCCGCGCACGATCCGGTCGTCGCGCTGTACCTGCTCAACATCCACGCCACCGGCCGGCTCGTGTTCCGCGACCTGAGCGGGGCGCTGGAGCTGCTGGACCAGGCGGACGCGCTGCTGGAGGTCGCAGCTGCCGACCGAGGGCAGTGGATGATGACCACCCTGCTGCGCGCGGTGGTCCAGGACCTGCGCCAGGACGGGGCGGCGCTGGAAACCCTCGAGCGGGCGCGGCCCGTCGCCGGCGAACTCGGCGCGGGGATGCGGGTCTGGCTGCACACCATCACCGCGCTCGCCCTGTTCAACAACGGCCGCTGGGACGAGTCCCTCGCCGAGGTCGAGGCCGCGACCGCACTGCCCGACCTGCACAGCTTCGACGGCCCGCTGCACGGCATCGCCGTCACGATCCTGCTGTACCGCGGTGATCTCCCCGCCGCCCGCGTGCACGCCGAGCTCGCCAAGCGCGCGAAACCCCGTGGCATCGCCCTCTTCTACGAGCAGATCACCGCGGTGGTCCACGCCCTGATCGCCGACTTGGAAGGCGATTCGCAACGAGCGCTGGAGGTCGTGCGCACCCTCGCCGCCGGCCAGGTGGGCGTGCACGACGGGCACGCCGTCGCCACCATCAGCCCCCTGCTCGTGCGCATCGCCGTCGACGGCGGTGACCGGGAGCTGGCGGAACAGCTGGTGGCGCAGCTGCAGGAGCTCATCTCCGGTGACTCGGTCGGCGAACGCGTCGCCCTCATGTACTGCCGAGGACTGCTCGACGGCGACGTCGAGGTGCTGCTCGACGCCGCCCAGCAGTTCGCCGAGAACGGCGCAGCGGTCGCAGCCGCCCGAGCTGCCGAGGACGCGGCCAAGGCGCTCGCCGCATCCGGTGCGGCCGCGGATGCCCGATCCGCGTACCTCACCGCGGTCGAACGCTACGCGGCCCTGACCGCCACCGGCGAGATCCAACGCGCTGACGCCGAGCTGCGCGCCTTCGGCGTCCGGCGGGGTGCGACGGGACCGCGCCGCAGGCCCAAGCACGGCTGGGACAGCCTCACCACGGCTGAGCTCCGGGTCGCCGAGCTCGTGGCGCAGGGCTTGACCAACCGGGAAGCGGCGGAGAGGCTGATCGTGTCGGTCCGAACGGTCGACTCCCACGTCTCGCGGATCCTGGCCAAGCTCGGATACTCCTCCCGGGTCGAGATCGTCCTAGGCTTCGACCGCCGCACCTGACCGCGGTACCGATCTGCCGGTTTTCGGTACTGACCCGCGGACACCGGATTCCGCCCTCGCCCAACCGGATCGAGCTGCAGCACGGTCTGTTTCGCCGCTGGTCAGACCGCCTCTTGCCGAACATCAGCAATGTTGCTGATGTTTTTCCGGTGCGGTCCTGGTGATCTTGAGCAGGTGCCCGCGCCTGGGGGTGGTGGGCACCGAACGGAATTCCGGGCGCGCGAGCCCGCGCCCCGTCGAAACTCGTTAGCCGTGATCGGCGCACCTCGGTGGTGCGCCGCTCTGGGAGGCGGAGAACCGGAGATGAGCGAGGAACCCGCAGCGAACCTCATCGATGCGGCATCGGCAGGTGTGCAGGACTTGGCCGCTGCTGCCACCTCCACGTTGCGGCAGGCGGGGCCTGCCGGAGAGCTGTTGACGCCCGTGGTGGATTCCCTGCGCAACGTGTGGGAGGGGTACTTCGGGGCGCCGATCCCACCCGACGGCACCAACTGGAACGCCTACAGCCACGAAGAGCTCTACCAGATGCTGTGGCAGAACGCCGACGTCGGCGACGTCAGCTCGATGGCCGCCGAGTGGGGTCAGCACCGCACCGAGCTGGCCGACCACGCGGAGTCCATGCGCCAGGAGCGCACCGCGATGCAGGCGAACTGG
The DNA here is from genome assembly GCF_040295745.1 of Saccharopolyspora sp. NPDC002686. NCBI lineage: Bacteria > Bacillati > Actinomycetota > Actinomycetes > Pseudonocardiales > Pseudonocardiaceae > Saccharopolyspora > Saccharopolyspora sp. NPDC002686. The sequence continues at coordinate 12,958 of NZ_JBEOVY010000127.1, read as the reverse complement.
AACAGCGAATCCGCCGGGCTGGCGACGAACCAGCTCGGCAAGCTCGGCGACCGCACGTCCGGGATCAGCGACCGCGCGGGCACCGTGCAGGGCGCGACCCAGGACGCGGGTGACGCGCTCGCGGTCGCGCGCAACACGATGCCACCTCCGCCAGGCGACCCGACCGGATCCGCGCTCACCAGCGCGGTGGCCGGTGCCGGGGCCGGGGCGGTCGTCGGCGGCATCGTCGGCGCAGGTGCCGGTGGTATCGGTGCGGCCCCCGGTGCGGCGATGGGTGCCGCCATCGGCGCGGTCGCCGCGGGCGGGGGCAGCTTGTTCATGTCCAACGTCGCGGCCGCGCAGAAGAAGGCCGAGGCGGTGCACGTCATGCAGCAGTACGAGGCGAACCTGCGCAACAGCAGCGAGGCGATCGCGCCTCCCGGGTCCACCGAGGCCGCCGGGTTCAACTCGCCCGCGTCGACGACCGCCGCCGGCTTCGGCGGCGGCGCGACCACCGGTGGTGGTGGGGTGCCGTGGAACCGCCTGGTCGGCGCCGACCAGCTCGGGTCGGGAGCGCGCAGCGGCATCGGCGCGCTGGATGCCGCGTTGGCCCGTGCCGGTGGGATGTCCGGGCTTTCCGGTCGTGGCGCGGGCACCGGCGCGATGTCGCCCGGTGCTGGCGCGCGGCGCGGCCAGGAGGACGACGAGCAGGTGCACGAGAACCGGATGCCCACCATCGACCAGAAGCTCTTCGAGGACGACCGGCCCGCCAGCGCACCGGTCATCGGCTGAGCACAGGAGCGCAACGTTGACTTCCGAAGCAGGATCGGGGCACGGCTACCAGGTCGCGCCGCAGGGACTTTCCGCTCAGGTCGAGGCGCTTTCCGGCCTCCGAGAGCGCACCACCGGCCTGGCCGGTGCGGCCAGCAGGCTGGCTGGTCGGCTGCCGCAGCTCGGCACCGCACCACCGGCGCTGCACCTGGCGATGCGGTTGCGCGAAGCAGGTGGGCAGGCCGGGCTCAGCGGTGAGATCAGCGCGGCCGACACCGAGCTGAACAACTTCCGCACCGCGCTGGGCGAGACCGTCAGCGGCTACCTGAGCACCGATGACGACGCCGCGCAGGCATTGCGCAACACCGGCGGTGACCAGGCATGACCGCCGCGACCGCGCGACGCGCGCCCATCGAGTTCGGGCAGGTCGAGCTGGACCTGCTGGCCACGCACGCCGGAGTGCCGCTGCCGTTCCCGCTGCGCGTGCCGTCCTTCGGCCGCATCGCCGGTGAGCGGGAGGTCCTGCTCGCCACCGCGGGCCGCGCGCTCGAGGTGCGCGGGTTCGCCGACGAATCCGGGCCGGTGGGCGCAGCGGCCGAGGTGGTCAACGCGCTGCACCAGCACCGCGGGACCGTGGACCTCGTGCTGGCCGACGGGTCGGGCGCGACGGCGGTGGTCGCCATCGTCTACCGCTCGTGGGCGCTGATCTGCGTGCAGCCGCTGGACGGCGATCCGGCGCAACTCGTGCGAATGCAGCGGGTTCCGGCGGATTCGCTCACCGATGCGCTGCTCGAGCTGGTTCCCGACGTGGCACCGGCCCGGACGATGCCGATCACGCTGCCCGAGCGCGCGGTGGCCACCGCCGCCCAGCTGATCAGCGAGATCGAGGAGGACCGGGAGAAGGAACGTCGTCTGCGCGAACTCGTCCGCGACTGCGGCGGGGATCCCGATGCGCTGGACCAGCTCGCCGGCCTGCTGCCCGCGCTGACCGGTCGCGGGCAGGTCGGTGCGACGCGGCGCGGTGCGGGCGGCAGTTCCCGGGCGGGCGCCGAACTGTCCTGGTTGGACGGTCCGCGCGGACGGGTCCGGGTGGCCCCGGCCAAGCACGGCTGGGTGAGCGTCAACCCGATGCGGCACAACGATTTGCGGTTCGCGGTCGAAGACCTGGCCAGGATCGCGCGCGAGCCGCGGTGAACGCGGCGCGGAGCCAGGGAGGGAACACGGTGGAACAAGCAGCGCAGTGGCTGGCGGGCTACGACGAGCGGCTCGCCCGGGCCGCGGCGAACGCCAAGGCCGCGAACGAGAGCCTGCGCCAGATGAGCGGAACCGCGACTTCGCCGCGCGGCGAGGTCGCGGTCCAGGTCGGGCCCAGCGGCGCGATGGAGGACATCCGGCTCACTCCCGCGGCGCGGGCGTTGGAGGCCGAGCAGCTGGCGCAGCTCATCCTGACGACCGCACAGCAGGCGCAGCGCACCGTCGGGGCGCAGGTCGTGGAGATCATGACCGAGTACGTCGGCGACGGCCCCGCGCTGGAGTTCGTCAAGGAGAACATGCCGCCCGCGGCCGGTGTCGAGGCCGGTCAGCGCCGGATCGACGACGACAACGACGACGACTTCTTCGCCAACCCGGTGGTGATCGTCTGATGGGCTTGCAGGTGGATCCGGAGCAGATCCGGGCGCACGCCAAGACCGTCAGCGGCCTCGCCGGCGGGCTGTCCGACGCGGCCGGGGCGTTGCCGGAGGGCCCGGCGGAGAACTCGCTCGGCACGTTCCTCCAGTTCCTCACCGCCGGGCTGGGTTCGGCCATGGCCCAGACCGGGCAGGCCATCGCCCAGGCGGGTTCGGCGGTGGACGCCGTCAGCTCGGCGCTGGTGCGCACCGCCGAGGACTACGAGCGCGCCGACGACGACAACGCGGTGCGGCTGCTGCGGGAGGACTCGCGATGACGGTGCAGATCACGATCGGTGCGACCAAGCCCGAGGAACTCGAGCAGCTGAAGTCGACCATCGCCGCGGTCCGCGACCGCAGCTGGCTCTCCGGTGGTCTGAGCGGTTCGAACCCCGGCGTGGAGTCCCTCGGGTCGACGAGCAGCCCGCTGTCCGCGCTGTCGGACTCCGGGTTCGGCTTCCTCACCGGGTCGGTGTCGTTCCTCGAGGAACCGCTGCAGCAGCTGGCGGGCGATCCGAGCACGATCTCCTCCGGTTCGCAGGGGTTCCAGGACTCGGGGCGCAACGTCTCCTCGGTCGCCGACTCCTACCAGCAGTCGATCGGCCCCGAGACCAGCGGCTGGTCCGGCGACGCCGCCGCGGGCTACCTCAAGACCGGTGCGGAACTCGTCGACGGCATCGCCGGGCTCGGCGATGCGAGCGTGGCGCTGGCCGAAGCGGCGACCGGTGCGGGCGAAGCGGCGGCGAAGGCGCTGCAGGAGGTCACCACGCTCATCACCGAGGCCACCGGCAAGATCATCATGATCATGCAGCAGGCGCTGGCGGCGGCGCAGGCCACCTTCGGCGCCAGCGTGGCGGCGGCGATCCCGCAAGCTGTGCAGGTCGCGGCCGAGTACGGCGGCCGGATCGTGGCGGTCATGCAGCAGCTGCTCTCCAGCGCGCAGGGCCTGATGAAGCACGTGGCGACCACGACGAAGGCGGTCACCGCCCTCACCGACGCGATCTCCGCCATCAGCGACCTCTGCCAGCAGTCGACCGGGTCTTCGGGAAGCACCGCCACGTCGGGCACCACGCCCACGTCGAGCAGCACGTCGATGTCGGGCACGCTTCCCACCTCGCGCACTTCGGCGACGTCGGGCAGCACTGGCACGTCGAGCACCACGCCCACGTCAAGCACGACCCACCCCGCGAGCACGACGACGGCCTGGAACACCACGTCGACGTCGCAGTTCCGGCCCGACGAGCGGCAGGTTCCCCCGACCTACAGCTGATCCGGCCGACACCCCGGCGGTGGGACGACCTTGCGCGTGCCGGGTGAATCCCGCCTCCGCCGGGGTGCTGATCCACTACCGTGGGTGCGGTGAGTTCGTGGTCGATGGGGCGAACCTTGGCCGGCAGGGCGAAGAACGCCGGAGAACCGCTGACCGACGCCGAGCGCCGGTTCGACGAGCTGCTCGCACCCGGGGGAACACCGCGGTCGGCCGACCGGACCGAGGAGCCCGAAGCCGGCCCGGAATCCGCCGACCAGCAGGAGATCCGCGGGGAGTACCTCTCGTCCCGGCTGATCGAGTCCTTGGAGGACGGCGGCTCGCGGCTGTTCGCCCGGCGCGGCGCGCAGCCGCTGGTCATCGCGGTGGAGAACGTCACCATCACCGGGCAGCTCGACCTGCGCAACGCCGATCTGCCGTACCTGCTGGAGTTCGTGGGCTGCCGGTTCGAGACCGCGCCCGACCTGCGGCAGGCGAGGCTGGCCGGACTGGTGCTGTGGCACTGCCGGTTCCCGGGCCTGCACGCGCGCAACCTCGCGGTCGGCAACGACGTGGTGCTGCGCAACTGCGCCAGCGTCGGCGGGATGCTCGACCTGGCCGATGCCGACCTCGGCGGGTCCCTGCTGCTCAACGACAGCGAGTTGCGCAATCCCGGGCAGCGCTGCGTCTACGCGGACCGGTTGTCGGTGTCCGGTGCGCTGATCGGGATCCGGTTGCACACCGCCGGTGAGGTCCGCATCCCCGGCGCGAAGATCGGCGGCAACCTGACGCTGTCCGGCGCGGCCCTGCGCAACCGCGGTCAGAACGCGCTCAACGCCACCGGAATCCGCATCGGCGGCTCGCTGCGGCTGGACGTCGACCCGCTCACCGGCCGGTCGTTCACCGCTGCCGGAACGCTGCGCCTGCCCAGCGCGCACATCGCCGGGGACCTGCGGTTGCGCGATGCCGTGCTGGAACCCGGTGCGCGACCACCGCGACGCGGCGACTCGAACTACGACGACCCGACCGCCTCGCTGATCGCCGATCGCTGCGAGATCCGCGGCGAGGTCCAGATCGACCAGGAGTTCCGCAGCGGCGGCACGTTGCGCCTGGTCAGCGCCATCGTGGGCGGCAACCTGCGGATGACCGGTGCGGCCGTCGACGTGGGGTGGCTGCGCTCCCCCACCGACTCCGTGGTGCACCCGCTGCGCGCGATCAACCTGGACGGGACGAGGGTGTCGGGCAACCTGGACGCGCGCCACGTCGCCGTGCACGGGCAGTGGCGGATGACCGACGTCAAAGTCGGCGGCAGCGTCCAGCTCAACAACGCGCGGCTGACCGGGCCGCGCACCGACGTCCTGGTGGGCAGCAGGCTGTCCGCGGGCAGCAACCTGGAGTGCCGGGACGCCGAGGTCGTCGGATCGCTGCAGCTGCCGAGCGTGCAGATCGGCGCGAACCTCGACCTGCGCGGAACGCAGCTGACCAAACCCGCCTGGCACCAGCACCGCCACAACTACAAGCCGTCGCTGGACCTGCGCGCGGCCCGCATCGAGCGCGACCTGATCTGCGCCGAGGGCGAGCAGGTGTTCCTGGCCGAGGGCACGGTGCAGCTGCGGTGGGCGCAGATCGGGCGGCACGTCAACTTCTGGGGCTGCGAACTCGGCGACGGCGCGTCGAGGACGGCGTTCAACGCCTCGGGTGTGCAGACGCAGGAGCTCACGCTGCTCCCGCGCACGCCACCGCGCGGGCGGATCACGTTGCGGCAGGCGCAGTGCGAGCTGCTCGCCGACAACTCGGCGGTGTGGGAGTCGACGCGCGGGGTGGACTGCGAGGACTTCTCGTACCAGAACTTCGCGGAGTCCTTCGAGCTCGACGACCAGGAGCGGGTGCGCCAGCGCCTGGGCTGGCTGCGCGCCACCTCCGACGGCGCCTACCAGCCGGGCCCCTACGACCAGCTGGCGGCGGTCTTCCGCAGCAATGGCCTGGAGGAGCACGCGGTTTCGGTGCTGATCGAGAAGCAGCGCCACCGCTACGCCGCGATCTCCCGCACCGCGCGCCCCGGACTGCGCTGGCCGGTGCAGGTGTGGAGCTGGTTGCAGCGGGCCACCGTCGGCTACGGGTACCGGCCGATGCGGGCGCTGGTGTGGCTGGCGGCGTTCGCGGTGGTGGGCACCGCGTGGTTCAGCTTCCACCCGCTGGTCCCGATCAACGAGCAGGACCACCCGGTGTGGAACCCGCTGCTGTACACATTGGACCAGATGCTCCCGGTGGTGAGCCTCGGCCACGACGACATGTGGCAAGCCCGCGGCGCCTCCCAGTGGGTCACGGTGGCCCTGGTGACCGCGGGCTGGACCCTGGCCACGACAGTGGCGGCAGGCGTCAGCCGAGGCCTGCACCGCGAACGCTGACCGATCACGACGGCCGACGAGCCAGCCTGGATCTCGGCGTTCCTGTTCGTCACGGTCCGCTAGCCCGGGCGCAGCATCGGCGACAGCTTTTCGACAGGTCGGCCCATTAGCGTCCACGCACCCGCAGTTCCCTGCTCGCGCAAAGGAGCCCCATGTCGCTGCGACGCATCGTGGTCGCGTTGGTGACCACGTGCTGCACCACGGCGTTGACCATCCCAACCGCGTTCGCCGACCCGGGCGACCACTACGGCCCAGGTGGTTTCGACCTGCAAGCCCACCGGGGCGGGCTCGGCCTGGTCGTGGAGAGCACGCTCGACTCGTTCTCCAACGGGCTCGCGGTCGGGGTGAGCACACTGGAACTCGACGTCCAGATCACCGAGGACCACCACGCCGTGGTCACCCACGACCGGAAGATCTCGGGTGCGAAATGCCTCGACACCGCACCGGCCTTCCCAGGAGACCCGGAGTACCCCTACGTCGGCAAGTACATCGTCAACCTGACCCTGGCGCAGGTGCGCACCCTCGACTGCGGATCCCAGACCCTGCCGCAGCACCCGGCACAACGCCCCAGCCCGGGCGCTCGCATGCCGCTGCTGACCGAGGTGTTCGACCTGGTCGAGGAGCGTCACGCCGACGACGTGTGGCTCAACGTCGAGACGAAGGTCGAAGCCGGAGCGCCGCAGGAAACCGCGCCCCGCGAGGAATTCGTGCAGATCGTGGCCCGCCAGGTGCGCGAATCGGGCCTCGCCGACCGCGTCTCGATCCAGAGCTTCGACTGGGGCGCGCTGATGCGCATGCGGGAAGTCGCCCCGGAGCTGCCCATCGTCGCGCTGACCAACGGCGACCAGTTCCTCCAGCCGGGCCGACCCGGCGCCTCTCCCTGGCTGGGCGGCATCGACATCGACGACTTCGACGGTGACCTCGTCGCCGCCGTCGCCTCCTTCGACGCCGACGGCCTCTCCCCGGTGCACGGATATCCCCAGGACGGCAAGGTCACGGACCCGGACTACGTGCCGTACACGACCAAGGACATGGTCAAGCGCGCGCACCGAGCGGGGATCGAGGTCATCCCCTGGACCGTCGACGACGAACCCACCATGCACGAACTGATCGACAACGGCGTCGACGGAATCATCACCGACTACCCCGACCGGCTCCGCGAAGTCATGCGACAGCGCGGATTCGAGTTGCCCGAGCAGTACCCCGGTGACTAGGTGAGCAGTCGGCGGATGGCGAGGGCCGTGCTGGCGCAGGCAGCCGCCGTGGCCAGGGTGAAGGCCGCGGCGGGCGAGACCAGGTCCAGCAGGGTGCCCGCCGCTGCCGAGCCCAGCGCGTTGCCGACGCCGAAGGACGTGATCATCCAGGCGTGGGCTTCGGTCAGCGTGCCTTCCGGGGCCATCCGGGCGATGAGAGCGAAGGCCGATGCCAGCACGGCGGGCAATGCGCATCCGCTGAGGAAGGCGAACACCGACATGGCCGGCAAGCCCAGGACCAGCACGAGCGGTAGGTAACCGACAGCGAGCAGGGCGAGCAGCACCAGCAGTCGGCGGTCCTCGCGGCGTGCGACGGGAATGGCGGTGTAGGCGATTCCGCCGAGCAACGCACCGGCTGCGTTGAGCGCGATCAGCCAACCGGCCGCGGACGGACTCCCCGCCACCTCCGCGTATCCCGTGATGCCGACGGTGAAAGCGCCGATCGTGGCGCCGACGCAGACCAATGCCGCGAACAACCGCAGCACACCCGGACCGCGCAACGGCCCCGCCCAGTGCCGCTCCGCGTGCGTACCGCGCCACGACCGAGCCGGGCGCGCGGTCGCGAACCACGTGGCGCCGAGCAGGCCCACCACCGCTGCCGCGAGCAGTCCCGCGGACGGCCCGCCGAAAGCGGTCACGCCGAGGACCACCAGGGGCCCGCACACGAAGATCAGTTCCTGCGTGGCCGCGTCCAGCGAGAACGCCGCGCGGATGTGGTGCTCACCGGCCACGACGCGCTCCCACAGCACGCGCAAGCACGGTTCCAGCTGCGGAGTCGCTGCGCCTGCGACCACCGCAGCCGCAGCGCTGATCGCCGCCGACCGGACCGGGTCGACCAAGCCCAGCACCAGGAACGCAGCGGTCGAGATCGCCGCGCTGGCCAGCAGCACCGGCGCCTGGCGCGTCCGGTCGATCAACCGCCCGAGCACCGGACCGCACACCGCGGCGCTGCCCGCGTACAGCGCGGCGAGCAGACCCGCCAAGCGGTAGTCACCGCCGTGCTCGCGCACCGCCAGCAGGATCGCCAGCGGCGCCATGCCGGTGGGCAACCGGCCGATCAGCGAAGCGGACAGAAGCCTTGGCACGTAACGGGATCGCAGCACCGCCACGACCGAACCAGCGCTGCTCCCCACCGTCGTCCCGGTGCTCACCGCACCTCCCCTCCGGCGAACTCGATCGCCGCGCGCAACGACGTCACGACCGGAACTCCCTGCTCGGCCAGCACTTCGGTGGCGTGCAACCCGCTGGCGTAGAGCACGCATCGCGCCCCGACCGCCTCGGCCGCGGCCGCATCGTCGACGCTGTCCCCGATCAGCAGCACGTCACCGCTCGCCAGTCCCAACAGCTCCAGGCCCTCGAGGGCTTCGCCATGTTCGCGCTCAACCAGGGCGAGGTGTGCACCTGCCCGTCGCGCGCCCTGGTGCAGGCCGACATCTACGAGGACTTCCTCGCCGACGCGACGGCGCGCACCGAGCAGATCAAGCAGGGCCACCCGCTGGACACCGACACCCAGATCGGCGCGCAGGCCAGCAACGACCAGCTGGAGAAGATCCTGTCCTACATCGACATCGGCAAGGCCGAAGGTGCGAAGGTGCGCACCGGCGGGCACCGGGTCGAGCTGGAGGGCGAGCTGGCCGGCGGTTACTACGTCGCTCCGACCATCTTCGAAGGGCGCAACGACCAGCGGATCTTCCAGGAGGAGATCTTCGGCCCGGTGGTCTCCGTCGCCCGCTTCGACGACTACGACGACGCGCTGAAGACCGCCAACGACACCCTCTACGGCCTCGGCGCCGGGGTGTGGTCCCGCAACGGCAACACCGCTTACCGCGCCGGACGCGACATCCAGGCCGGCCGGGTGTGGGTGAACAACTACCACGCCTACCCGGCGCACGCGGCCTTCGGCGGGTACAAGCAGTCCGGCATCGGCCGCGAAACCCACAAGATGATGCTGGAGCACTACCAGCAGACCAAGAACCTGCTGGTCAGCTACTCGGAGAACGCGCAGGGGTTCTTCTGATGAGCCGCGTGGCCATCACCGCGGAGGCGGCGGAGCAGCTCCGCCGCCTCCGGGCGCGCCACGGGCCGGTGATGTTCCACCAGTCCGGTGGTTGCTGCGACGGGAGCGCCCCGATGTGCTACCCGGCGGGCGAGTTCCGCACCGGCGCGGCCGACGTCCACCTCGGCGACCTGGCCGTGGACGGCGTCGACGAAGCCATCCCGGTGTGGATGTCCCGCTCCCAGTTCGAGTACTGGAAGCACACCCACCTGACGATCGACCTGGTCCCGGGCCGGGGCAGCGGCTTCTCCCTGGAAGCCCCGGACGGAGTTCGCTTCCTGATCCGCTCCCGCCTGCTCACCGACGAGGAGCTCGGAGCGCTCGGCGAGGACTAGCGCCTGCGGGCCGAACGGCCGCCTGAACCCGATTCAGGCGGCCGTTCGGTCCGCGGTGTCCTCGGGCAGGTTGCGGGCTTGCCAGATGGCTTCGGCGTGGGGCTGGTTCCAGCGGGCCAGGCCCAAGGATGCGTAGGTCTCGTCGAGGCTCCGGTAGATCTCGTCGAGGAACGTGGCCGCCATCGCGCAGGTCAACGAGGACTCCTGCCAGGCCGCGCCCGCCGATCGCGGGTCCGCCGCGTCGGTCTGCACCCGACGGGTCAGCTCCTGCGGTTGCGCTGCCATCCCCCACCACCTTCGAGACACCTAGAGAGTGCGCGAGGCCGACCCATCGGCCTCGACATGCCCGCACCGTATCCGCGCGCAGGTCCGCGAGTCAACATTCAAGTGACTCGCAGATAGCATCATTTGCGACCTCGATATGGCTGTTTACCTGCATGAATGGCATGTAAGTGAACATTCGATAGTTGCACCGATTGGAGGATCAGAGACGCTGCCGAGAGCTGACGACTGCGAGACCAGCACGTTCCGCTTGTCCGAGCGCACAAGCGGAGGGCGGAACTTCGTTGTTCGACACAAAGTCGTCGCGCGGACACCCGCCGTACCGTTCTCCGCAACGCCGTGTCCGACCCGAAGGGGAGAACCGTGCCGCTCCATACCGCTCCGACCGTCCCGCACGCGCCCGACCAGAAGCCGCCCGCAGCGGAAATCCCGCAGCAACCCGCGGAACCGCACGACGAAGACCACGTCATCCGCGGCTACGACTGAACCTCCGGCAACCCCGGACCCCCCAGGCGAAACACCTTTTCCGGACGGCGGTCCGGGATGTGGGAACGCCCCACCTCGCGCCGTCGTCCGCGTAGCATCGCCCGCCGTGAACTCGAGATCAGTGCTCCTGGTGGCACGCCGGCACGTCGACACGTGCCGGATCACCAGCGCCGCGTGTCGCGCCTGACGCTCCGCGACACCTGCTCCCGCACCTCGAGGAACACGCATGTCTTCCCAGCACGCCACCGAAGTGGACACCGCAGGTCTGGCCCAAGGCCTGAAACGCAGGCACATGAGCCTGATCGCCCTCGGCGGGGTGATCGGCGCCGGGCTGTTCGTCGGCAGCGGCGTGGTGATCGGCTCGACCGGTCCCGCCGCGGTGATCTCGTTCCTGGTCGCCGGTGCGCTCACCGTGCTGATCATGCGGATGCTGGCCGAGATGACGGTGGCCCGCCCCGCGCTCGGCTCGTTCTACGCCTACGCCCGCGAAGCGCTGGGCGAGCGCGCCGGCTTCGCCGTCGGCTGGATGTACTGGTACTTCTTCGTGATCGTGGTGGCCGTCGAGGCGGTGGCCGGCGGCAAGCTGGTGCAGCTGTGGCTGCCGGACGTGCCGCTGTGGGTGATCAGCCTGGTGCTGCTGACCTCGCTGACGCTGACCAACCTGGTGTCGGCGCGCTCCTACGGCGAGTTCGAGTACTGGTTCTCCTCCATCAAGGTCGCCGCCATCACGGTGTTCCTGTTCCTGGGGGCGCTGGCGGTCTTCGGCCTGTGGCCCAACACGCCGGGCGGGCTGGGAAACCTCACCGCGCACGGCGGATTCGCGCCGCACGGCATCGGATCCGTGCTGGTCGCGGTGGTGCCCTGCGTCGCGTTCTACACCGGGGCGGAGATCGTCACCATCGCCGCCGCGGAGTCCGCCGAACCACGCCGGGCGGTGGCCAACGCGATGCGCTCGATCATCCTGCGGGTGGTCGCCTTCTACGTGCTGTCGGTGCTGGTCGTGGTCGCGGTGGTGCCGTGGAACTCGCCGGAGATCGAGGTCAGCCCGTACGCGGCGGCGCTGCAGGCGCTGAGCATCCCGGCCGCGAGCACGATCATGAACGCCATCGTGCTCACCGCCGTCCTGTCCTGCCTGAACTCCGCGCTCTACACGTCGTCGCGGATGCTCTTCGCGCTGACCCAGCGGGGCGATGCGCCGAACGGGCTCACCAAGCTCAGCCGCAGCGGAGTGCCGCGCCGCGCGCTGCTGGCCGGCACCGTCGTCGGCTACCTGTCGGTCATCGCCGCCTACGTCTCCCCCGACCTGATCTTCGCGTTCCTGGTCAACTCCTACGGCGCGGTGGCGCTGTTCGTCTACCTCGTCATCGCGATCTCGCAGGTGCGGCTGCGGCGACGCGTCGACGACGCGCAGCTGCCGCTGAAGATGTGGCTGTTCCCGTGGCTGAGCTACCTGACCATCGCGCTGATGCTGGTGGTGATCGTCGCGATGGCGGTGCTGCCGGACACCCGGTCGCAGTTCTGGCTGAGCCTGGTCACCCTGGCGGTGGTGCTCGTCGGCTACGAGGTCCGCCGGCGCCGCGCACCGGGAACAACGGATCCGACCGGAGGTGTTGACCGACCATGACTTCCACGTTCGCCGTCACCTGGGACTACCGGTGCCCGTTCGCCCGCAACGCGCACGAGCACGTGCTCACCGGCCTGGCCGCCGGAGCCGACTGGCAGGTCCGCTTCCTGCCCTTCTCCCTCGGCCAAGCGCACGTCGAAGAGGGGCAACCCAGCGTCTGGGACGCCCCCGACCAGGACTCCGGAATCGTCGCGCTGCAAGCGGGTGTCGTGGTCCGCGACGAGTACCCGGACCAGTTCCCGGCGGTGCACCGCGCGCTGTTCGCGGCCCGCCACGACGAAGGCCTGCACCTCGAGGACCGCTCGGTCGTCGAACGAGTCCTCACCTCCCACGTCCCGGCCGACGCGGTGTTCGAACGCATCGACGACGGCACGGCGCTGGCGAAAGTCCGCGCGGAGCACGAGGAGTTCGTGGCCTCCCACAGCGTCTGGGGCGTCCCGACCTTCATCGCCGACGACCAAGCGGTCTTCGTACGCCTGATGAACCGAGCCCAGTCGGGCGCCGACCCCGACCCCTCGCTCAAGGCCATCACGAAGGTCCTGGACCTCCTGACCGGCTGGACCGACCTCAACGAGTTCAAACACACCACGATCCCCCGCTGACCCACCGGATTTCCGCATTTCGATGAGGGTTTTCCATCCTCGCCCTGCATGGCGGTGCCGGTAGCGAGGATGAGCTATGCGCCTTCGGCGCATGCGACCCTCGCCGCACGGTGCCGGTCCTGCCTCGCGGTCACAGACCGGACAGGACGCAAATTCAATGGAAATTGGATGTCCAATTTCCATTGAATTTGCGGAAGTTCTCCACAGCCAGGACGACTTGTCCACAGGTGTCGGCGTGTCGGGGTCCAC